>JACCZH010000110.1 GCA_013696045.1 Chloroflexia bacterium | reverse complement strand
GGTCTTCCGCGATAAACGGCAGCAGCGGATAGAGCAGGGCAAAACAGGCGTCGTTGGTGAGGTGGACTGTCGAAGCGGTGATGAGCGTGCCGCGTCCAGCTGTCCGCTCGGTTAACCAGCGCAGATTCGGTGTGCGAGCCAAGGCCAGGCACCCATTCAATAGTGGCCCCGCCTGAGCGCGGAACACGGCGAATCAGTGACCTCAGGCCTTTTATGCCGTTAGTTGTGCGGCTGCCGGTTGGCAACCGTGGCGTCGCTCGGTCCAGTCCCGCGCTACCCCGATTGTTGGCCCTGGGGGACGGGTGCGCGGCGGAACCCTAGACGCAGTCTCGTGCGGGACAGTGTAGCAGAGGTTTACGTTTGTGGAGTGAGTCCGACGCCGGCGAACTGGCGCAAGAGGGCATCGACGGCTCTGTGCTGGCGCTCGGCGGGAGATATCCGAGACCGAATGCTCTCGATCGCCTCTGTCGAGATACCGGTAGTGGCCGCGAAGTCGAGGAACTCAGGATGCTCGGGGAGAAAGGCATAGGTGAAGCCGGGAATCTCGAAACCGAGACAGCGTTTCCCGCAGCCAGGCCGTGAATCAGCTTGAGGAAGAGTGTCGAAGCCGGCTCGGGAAGTTCGACTGTCTCTCCCGACAGCGCGACGAAAGTAGGTCTGTGTCCTTCGCCTACCGCCAATAAGGTGTTCAAGCACCCGGATCTCGTCCTCAGAAGCAATCAGTGGTTCACGGTAGAGGGCAATGGAGTTAGGCATGAGAGGTCTCCAATGGATGCCCGGTTGCTAGATTGGCGAACGATACCAGAGCCGTCGCGGAAATCGGTCAGTAGCCCGCGTCCTTGTCCACCACATTCCGCAGCGGCTCACCACGGTCGAAACGGCCGAGGTTGTCAATCAAAATCTCCATGCCGCGCTCCCAGTTGTAAGGGGTTGCGCCGGAGGTGTGGCAGGTGATCTGGACGTTGGTCATGTCCCAGAGGGGTGAGTCGGCCGGCAGTGGTTCCGGATCGGTCACGTCCAGGCCGGCGCCGGCGATCTGCTTGGACTGGAGCGCGGTAACGAGCGCGTCCTGGTCGATAATCGCGCCACGCCCGATGTTGTAGATGTAGGCGCTCGGCTTCATGGCCGCGAACTCGGCCGCGCCAAACATCTTGCGGGTGGTGGGTGTTAGCGGCAGGCAGATCGCGACATGGTCCGCTTCGCCCAGGAACGTATGCAGCTCGTCCAGCGGATGGACATGCTCGACGCCCCTCGGCAGGTCGAACTGGTTGCGGCGCACACCGATGACCTTCATTCCGAGCGCGTTTGCCCTCCAGGCCAGCGCCTGACCGATGTCACCCAGACCGACGACACCGAGAGTCTGTCCACCTAACTCGAAGACGCCCCTTTCGGCGTCGTGCCATTCACGCCTGGTCTGGTAGCGCATGATCTCCGGCAGGCCTCGGGCGAAGCCGAGCATCATGGCGAGAATGTGCTCGGCGATGTTTGGTCCGCGAACACCGCTGTTGTTGGTGACGACAATCTCACTGTCGATGAGTTCTGGAGAGAGCAGCGTATCGACACCGGCCCCAAACGTATGAACCCAGCGCAACTCCGGCGCGCCGGCCAGCGTCGCGGCGTCGTAGCGTCCCCAGCCAATGACGGCGCCGGCATCCACAAGCGCGCCCGAAATCTGATCTTGCTCGGTTTGGACTGTGAAATCAAAGGTGGGGTAGGCGCCGCGAATCTGTTCCAGATGGTCCTGATCCATATCGAAAGCAATGACGATCTTCTTTGAGGCCATAAAGCGGGGGACTCCTTTCGAAACATTATCAATATTCAATGATAATATCGAAAGTCGACGGCCCCATGTTTTTTCGAGGACATTGCCAGCCCCGAAGAGGGAGAGGATGAACGACGATGAGTGGTATCCCGAGAATCCCGCGTGACATGGACCCGCGCCGCCCGCGCAACGCTCAGGGTGATGAATCGCCCGGCAAACCGGCACGATCTTATGGGCAGTCTACCGAGGCATCGAAACGCGAATACGACGACATTGAGGAATTCGAGGACCTCACCGACGAACCGGTGCGCGAGGGCGAGGACACAGCCTCTGATACCTCGGGCGCCGCGCGCACCAGGAAAAAACGCGAGATGCGCGAGTTCGAAGACCTCGCCGGCGAGCCGGTTCTGGACGAGGATACCGACGAAAAGAAATAGAGGCCACCGAGCTACGAGTTAACCCTTTGACATTCCCAACGTCAGCGGGCGAATGTCTATCCGCTGGCTGAGCTGTTCGATCTCGTCGCGGTGGCCGGTGCCGAGACCAGAGCGGGTAACGTTTAGCGCCCCGGCGGCCGCGGCTAATCGCAGAGTCGCGTCCATCTCAAGTCCTCGCGCCAGGCCGGCCGCCAGACCGGCTGTCATCGAGTCGCCGCTACCGCGAAACTCGTTCGGCTCGAGGCGGGGAATAATGATCTCAACCGCTTTGTCTCTGGTGCGGGCAAAGGCGGGGTCGGCGGCTCGGGAGACCAGGACGTTCTGAACTCCATTCGCGAGCAGATGTTCCATAGCGGTCAACACGCTGCCCGGATCGTTATCCGGGGCGAACCCTTCCTCTATTAACTCCTCATGACTGATTTTCAGAATATCGACACCGCCTTCAAGGACAGATTTCAGATGCTCGCCAGACAGATCGGCTATCACCATGCCGCCGTTGGTTCTGATGTCGGTTGCCAGCCGCCGGTACACGCTGGCCGGAAAAGGCGTTGCCGGAACTGGGCCAGTGAGCACGGTCACGCGAGCAGCCAGTCCGGCCAGCAGCGCCGCGCCGTAGAAGTCGTCGACTTCGTGGCGGGTAAGCTCGACTGTCGGAGTGTGGGCCAGCTCGGCCTTTTTCCCTGTGCGCCGGTCATGGACATACGCGCCGTTTGCTCCGTGTATATCCACACCCCGCAGCGCAACGCCTTCGGATTCAATGAGGACCCTCAGGACCCGGCCGGTGTCGTCTCCGAAAGGGGCGCAGAGCGTGACCGGCACACCCAGTCGCGCGACCATTCTGGCGACCCAGAATCCTTGTCCGCCGGCGTGAAGATGGAGCTCCGAGGCGCCGTTCGCCCCGATGTCGATCGTGACGGTCAGGATTGGAGTCGGGGCGAAAACCATCACTGAGGGTTCGATTCTGGATTCATTCGCTGGCACGGTGAGGACCCTCCGCGATCATGACGATAGCACTCCCTTCATCCTACTGACTTGGCGGGAGTGGCAGACGGTCAGGAGCGAATATCATCGCGGTCCAGAATGCGGTCTGCACAGCGCAGGGCCAGCGCGCCGATGGTGGAGGTCGGGTTCACCGAGCCGTCGGTGACAAAGGATGATCCGTCACAGATGTAGAGGTTCGGAACGTCCCAGGTCTGGTGCACGGAGTCAGTGACCGAGGTTTGTGGGTCGGAGCCCATGCGGCACGTGCCAAGCAGATGCCAGGCCGGGTTGGGCGAAACGACACCGGGCGACAGGAACTCCATCGCCCCGGCGGCGTCGGCCAGTTCGCGAGCCCTCTCGATGCCGAATTCGACAATCGCCCGGTCGTTCGCGTGCAGCTTGTAGCGCACCTTGACGCCCGGCAGGCCGCTGGAGTCGAGCGCGTTGCCGTCCAGTTCGACCCGGTTTTCATAGATGGGCAGGTCCTCCGCCTGAACGTTCATCAGCACCTCGTGGTTGAAGAAGCGGCCAAACACCTCGCGGTGGCGCGTGCCCCAGGGCGTCAGGATCGCGGCGGTCGATGCGGTCAGCCCGCGTCCCACCTGGTAGGTCAAGCCGTTGACGAAGCCGCGGCTCGCGTCGGTGTCGTAGAACTCCTGGCTTACAGCTGGCGCGCCGTAAGCCCCGGCGAAGCCGTCCACCGGCTCATCAAAGACGAACGTGACGAAGGCGTAGGCGTGGTGCATCACATAGCGCCCGACCACACCGGAGCTGTTGGCCAGACCGTCTGGAAACTGGCTATCGGCGGACATGAGTAGTAACCGGGGCGTTCCTAGCCCGCCTGCGGCAACCACGACGATTGAAGCCACCTGGCGGTGTCGCTGCCCGGTGACGAGGTTGATATAAATCGCGCCATCGGCCCGGCCTTGAGCATCGGTTGTGATGCGCTCCACCCGGCAGTTTGGCCGCAGATCGACGCCGTTCCTGAGCGCCCTGGGCCAGTAGGTGACGCTGGTCATCGCCAGCGACCCTCGCGGACAACCATTGCGGCAGGCGCCGCACTGGTTGCAGGCGATCCGGCCATCGTAGTCCTCGCTGATGATGGCGTTGTCTGCCGGCCACCAGTGCCAGCCCAGCCGCTCCATGCCGGAGGTCAACAGCGTTGAGTGCTTGCCGAACGGGTGCGGGCGGGTCTGTCGATGCGCTCTGGGTGGGTTGGCGGGATCGCCCGCCAGGCCGGCCACACCCATCTCAACGTCGTTCTGGTCAAAATAGGGCGCCAGATCTTCATAGCTGATAGGCCAGTCCACAGAGCCTTCCAGGCCGTGCTCGGTTCCCTTGCGGAAATCGACCGGCTTAAGCCTCGGCCAGTGGGCGTTGTAGTGGATCGTGCTGCCGCCGACGGCGTTGTAGAGCAGGGGCGTAATGTCGCCGCCAGTGACCGGGAAATCAGCCGGCGCGTGCCGGTCGTTCGGGTTGCGGTGCCAGCCGCGCAACGTCTCGAACTCCCACTCGTTGCTTTTGTGCGGATGCTCCTCGCTGCCCACCCAGGGTCCCTGCTCAAGACAGACGACGCGGAGACCGCGCTCGCTCAATCGTTTCGCGATGGCCGCGCCTGCCATGCCCGAGCCGATAATCAGGACATCAACCGGATCAGGCGCGCTCATGTCCGTGGCTCCTCATGTGTGGCGATTCGTTGCACGGCGTCCGTTGGAATGTATGAACCGCGCGGCTGGCGTGGGTTCTGGAGAGAATCATCCGGGTTCCAGGGCTCAATGGCGTGCTCGTACCCGAGTGGCAGTGGCGCGCCGTGGTAGGCCGGGGCATGGTCCTTCTGGATGGCCTCGATTGCTTCAGGCCGTGAGTAGTAGCCATAGACCGCCAACGCCCAGAGCCCCTTGAACGCCACCGGAAACTCTGTTTCCAGCTGTTCGAGTGCGGCGGTCATAGCGCCGTCGCCGTCCAGCCGCAGCAGAATCGCCTTCAGATCTTCGGCCGTTAACCCTGGATAGGGCACCGGCAGCGAACCGGCCGGCGCCAGCCGTGGGATGATGAAGTCGTCAATGACCCGAATGCTCGATGGAGCCGGGAAACTCCCGCTCGCAGGCAGCAGTGCGTCCAGCGCCATTTCAAGGGTGCGTCGCTCCTCGTCGTTGAGCGTCCAGCGTTTTGCGTCCATCCTGCCAACCCTTCCACATGAGGCTGATTGTGGCGTAGCTCGGCAGGATGTGCAACACCTACGCGAGCTGTGATAACTGCTTAATCGTCCTTCCGCCCCATGATACTGAGACAGGATGATCCAGTGGGGAAGCTCGTTGACGTGGATGATATTCGAGACCAGATTGAGCGTGTGCTTGAGGATGTCTCGGTGCGGGGCGATCACGTGATCGTTAATGATCATGGTAAAGCAGTCGTTGCGGTTGTGCCGTTTGAGTTCTATAAGAGGAAGATGGCTCGTTCTCGGGACGAATTCTTTGACACGCTAGAACAGATGGCTGAAACAGCGAACCTCACGGAGGAAGAAGCCGAAACGCTAACGGCTGAAGCCGTTCGCTGCGCGCGTTCACAACGTTAGCCCATGCGTGCAGTCCTCGATGCGAACGCTATAGTGACTTTGGCAGGGTATAACGTCCTCAATGTATTGACAGAATGCCGATCTATAGCGATAATAGCGCTAAAGACGCTATCTGCGCTGTCAGCACAAATTGAGGTATCTATCATGGAGAAGACCATCGCTGCCTTCGATGCACGGCGGCAGTTCGGCAAAGTGCTACGTGATGTCGAGACACGCGGGGACAGCTTTGTGGTTGAGCGGCACGGGGAGCCAGTCGCGGCAGTTGTGCCGCTTCATGTGTATGAAAATGCGAAGCGGAAGCGGGAGCGTTTGTTTGAGTTGATCAAAGAGGCGCAGGAAAACTCTCAACGACATTCTCCTGACATGACTGAGGAAGAGGCGATGGAGTTGGCATTGGAAGCCGTTACTTGGGCGCGTGCTGAGCGGCGCAAAGCGACGTAATGCGCGTTGTACTTGATACCAATGTCATTGTCAGCGCGCTGATCAGGAGCATCAGTATCCCTGGGGGCATTGTCCGTCACTGGGAGAAAGGCACCATTGATCTGGTTGTTTCGCCAATGTTGCTTGCTGAGTATCGGCGACCGCTGAACTATCCACACTTGCGGCGACTTCATGGTTTGTCCGACGCGAAGCTCGAGGAATCGATCGCTGCCTTTCAGGAGGCCGAAGTGGTCGTCAGCCCTGCGTATCATGAGGCCGTCGTATCAGCCGATCCAGATGATGACATTTTTATCGCCTGCGCGGTCGCCGGCCGGGCCGACTACATTGTGAGTGGTGACCGGCATCTCCTGGACATCGGTGAGCATCAGGGTATTCGCATCGTCCTGCCGGTCGTCGTTCTGGCGCTGCTCGACGATGAGCGCAGCTGACCTGGGCAGTTACATCTCCAGCTTCGGATAATAATTCTCAGCCCCGATCTTCTTGACCTCGCGTAACCAATCCGTTTCATAGACATCCATAGGAGTCTGATCGGAGCCGAGCAGGTTCCAGGCCTGGCGCATGTAGGTCCAGTTGTCGGGTTGCAGCCGGTGGCATTCTCGGAAGTGGTGGATTGCGTCTTGGGAATGTCCAGCGCGGTGGAGATATTGGCCGAGCTCGAAGTGGGCTGCGGCTTCAGATTCTTCCAATGGACGTGGACGGCTGCGCTGCAGAACTTCATCTGGCGACAATGCATAGCGGCTTTCCGGCCCGCGGGCGACCCAGTCGCGCAGGGCTGTCACATATGTGTCGGCGTCCATGCGTAGGCCCTTGACGGCATCCAACTGTTCTCGCCGTTCGGGAGAGAGGTCATCCGGCATCTTGTGGTCGAGGAAGGGCGGGCGCCGTGGATAGGCTGTCTCAGGTGGTCGGACAATGATTCCCTGCTCGTCGATCCAGACTCCGCTGGGAACGTTCACAATGCCGAAGAGCTCGTCGACGAGGTGCGCCTGGTCGATAAGCGACGGGTGCTCCGGCTCGGCTGCCTCAATCCAGCGCCGCACCGCTTCCGGGCCGCCCGTGTCGAGGGCAACGGTGACGATCTCGATTCCTTGAGGATAGAGCTCGGCGCGCAGCTCCTGCCACACGGGCAGGTCAAGCCGGCAGCCTCACCAGGAAGCCCAGGCGACCAGCAACACTTTTTTGCCGCGTAGCGAGCTCAGGTGGAAGAGCTCATCGTTCAGATCGGGCAGGACAAGGTCGGGAACGTTCACGCTGCTCAGCGCCCGGCCGCCTGCTTCCGGACCGAGACACCAGAGGCTGTTGGCGTCGTTGTGAATCAGCGGCATCCCCAGGCGCTCGGCAAACATGCGGAGATCAACCTGCTTGCCGGTGGATCCCAGAAGCGGCACACAGCGGTCGTCCTTGCAGGCGCCTTCCGGCTTGATCGCCCAGCCGGTGTGGCGTTCGAGGTCGGCTGGGTCGATGGTGAGTGTCGTTGAGATCATGCGGCTCTGTTCTCCTGAGCTATTTCGACGGTGTTAGCGTCTCCATCATAGCCTCTCGCACCGCTCTCAAGGGTGCTGTATCATGGTGCGGCTTACCGATCGGCCACAGACGTGGCACACGTGGAACGTCATGAGATTCGAACTGTTGCCGGCCGATCCCACAATCGACTGGTATGCCCACTACCACGCGGAGACGTCCTGCCAACCGCTGTCCTGAGATCTGACGCAGATGGACAGCGGGAGTGGGCGTCGCCAAACATGCCCCCTCCCCGCTTTGTGGGAGATATACACCCGTGCTCGAATTACAATCGGTTTCGCCTGTCCCTGGGGCAGGCAGCGTGCGGCGCTTCTATGCCTTCCAGCTCAGTACTGAAGGCTTCTTTCTGTCGGCGATCTGGATTCTGTATCTCCAGAGCCGTGGCCTCAGCCTGACCGAGATCGGGCTGGCCGAGGCTGCCTTTCACCTGGCGCCGGTACTGTTGGAGCTGCCCTCAGGGTCGTTCGCCGATATGGTGGGCAGGCGCTGGTCGCTGGCGCTTGGCTCGGCGCTCGTTGCCGCCTCGACAGCCGTGCTCTGGATAGCGGATTCGCTGCCGCTAGCCATGCTGGCGCTCTTTTTGCACGGCGCGTCGTTCAGCTTCCGTTCCGGGGCGAATCAGGCGTTTCTGTATGACGCGCTTGGTGACAGGCAGAGCAGCTACGCCGGCATCTTTGGCAGGCTGCTTGGAGCTAGCTATCTTGTGGCGGCCGCCGCTGCCTGGCTGGGCGCGACGCTTTCAGACATCAGTTACAATCTGCCGTTCGCGCTCACGATTGGAGTGGCGCTCGGCGGGGTCTGGCTGGCTGCCGGGTTGAGCGAGCCGCCGCGCAAGAGGGGTGATGCCGGGAGCTCCGGCTCGGTGCTCAGTCACCTGGGCGAGGCGCACCAGGCCTTGCGGGCGCTTCCCACTGTGACGGCTATGCTGGTCTTTTCCGGCGGGTTCTGGGCTGTCGTAACTGTTAGCGGGCTCTATCTTCAGGCAGCGTTCTCCGAGCGCGGTCTCTCGAATAGCCTGATTGGCGCGGTGGTTGGCGCGATGCTGGTGATGGACGCGTTGGGTGCGTTGCTGGCCGGCCCGGCCAGCCGTCTGGGCCGTTTTAGCACGCAGATCGTTGTTCTGGCTGCGATCAGCGGCTTCGCGCTGGCCGGCACTGCGTCCGGCACGCTCTGGTTTGCCCTGACAGCGTTTATGCTGTCGCGTTTCGCCAGCGGAGTAATTGAGCCGCTTCTCTTCGCCTGGTTCAATCACCAGCTGCCCTCTGACCAGCGAGCGACCCTGCTCTCGATCGAGTCGTGGCTCTTCTCGCTGACGATGATCTTCGCCTTCCCTCTGGCTGGCAGGCTGGCTGAAACCCAGGGTTGGGGTACGCTCTATCTCTTCTGTGGCGTTGTCACGATGGTCATGGCCCTGGTGATTCTGGTGGGGGTGGTTTTGCGGCGACGTTTCGCGCCAGGCGCACGGTAAAGGTCAGAGTATGTCGCCAAGGCGAGGGGCGCCTTTCAGCCACGCGGCCGCGAGCATGCCCCACAGGGCGCTGCTAATGAGACAGCCCCACACAAGACCGCGAAATGGGTTGGCACGTGCCTTCACTGGATGTCCTTTACGCTCTCCGGGGAATAGTGCAGTCCCATCTGGGTTCGTTCGTGAATGTGGTGTACGTATCATCGCGGATAGTCAGGCGAATGACAATATCCAAATCGTCAGAATGCGCACCATCGTTCGCGAGCGGGTCACGGGATCGCCTTACAATGCCGGAAGCAGCACAGTAATCTTGGCGAAGGAGGGCGTTGGTGAAGGTTCTTATTATTGGAGGCACTTCGTTTATCGGACCAGCAGTGGTGCAAAGATTGGTCGACACCGGCCATGAGGTAACCGTGTTTAACCGTGGCCAGACCCCGGCGGATCTGCCGGAAGGGGTTGGACGGATAACCGGCACACGCGAGGAGGTTGGCGAGTTCCGCGGACAGTTTGAGAAGCTTGCGCCAGACGTTGCCATCGACATGCGTCCGATGAGCGCGCGCGACATCCAACTCGTCGTCGCTGCCGTGAAAGGCATCGTCGCCCGCATAGTGGCGATCAGCAGCATGGATGTCTACCGGGCCTTTGGCCGCCTGACAGGGGCCGAGCCCGGAACACCGGTTGATCTGCCGCTGAACGAGGATTCCCCGCTGCGCGAAAAACTCTTCCCCTATCGCTCGGAAGACGGTCTTCCAGCCGATGATCCCAATGCCTGGCGCGAAGACTACGACAAGATTCTGGTCGAGCGCGTCGTGCTTGGTGATCCCGAGCTGCCCGGCACGATCCTGCGTCTGCCGATGGTGTACGGTCCAAGAGATCGCCAGCATCGCTTCCGGTCGTTTGTGAAGCGCATGGACGACGGCCGGCCCGCAATTCCGCTGGCCGAGAGTTATGCAAGCTGGCGCAGTTCGTGGGGGTTTGTCGACGACATCGCGGCGGCGATCGCCCTGTGCGCAACGGACGAGCGCGCCGCCGGCCGGCTCTACACCCTCTCCGAAACCGGGCATCCCACCATGGCCGATATCGTGCGGCTGCTCGCGGACAAGATCGGCTGGAACGGCCGGATTGTTACCGTTCCTGACGACGCGCAACCGCCTGGTATGAACACCGCACAACACCTGGCCGGCGACTCCAGCCGCATCCGCCGGGAACTCGGCTACCAGGAAGTGACGCCACGTGACGAGGCCTGGGAACGCACCATCACCTGGGAGCTCGAAGGCGGTCCTCCGGTGAGCCCGGCGGAGTTCGATTATGAGGCCGAGGATGAGCTGTTGAACAAGTACGGATAGCGCGGATGTCGCAACTCACGATGCTACGAGCGGATTTCCCTCCCCTTCATTGCCAGATGAATGAAGGGGAGGGAAATATGGATGTGGCTCGATCAACGGCAGGTTGGCGCAGCGATCGACCCATGAATCAGTGGCTTACCCAGTGCGTGTAGCACGCATGGCCCTGAACGTGTCTATGTTCACCCTGACGATCACCAGGGCGAGCGACAGCAGGACGATCGGCGAGATGATGTACCACGAGAAATCTCCCACTCTCAGGTGCGCAATGACCGCACCAGTCATCAACGCGACGATCCACAGACCGGCTGGCGCCGCGAGGTTACGAAACTTGAGGGCAACCAGGAGGCCAGCCGCGCCCACGATCTCCACCAATGCCGTCAGCGTCCAGAACCACGACGCTATTTCCAGGTCCGCGCGCATGTCATCCGCGCCGCCGGTGAGTTTGGAGATTGCCGAACCCAGGAACATTAATCCCAGAAGTGCCTGAATACCGATGACCAGCTTTCTCACGTTGTGCTCCTAACTTGAGTGCACGATAGACACAAACGTCACTGCGCCTATTGTGTGGAGCACCGCGCAAAGCAGCATCGGAGAAAGTGTGTAATTATGTAATACACGTTACGGTGATATCTACGAGGTTGTTCGCATGCCGAACCAGCCAGGCGTAGCCTGTAACGAAGACAAGGGCCGCTAATCCGCCGCCTCTTCCTCCCGCAACGTGTCGAAGATCTCCAGGAACAGCTCGGCCGGCTGCGCCCCGGACACGGCGTACTGATTATTGAAAATAAAGAAGGGCACGCCGCTGATGCCGAGCTGGTTGGCGGTTGCCTGGCTCTGCTGTACCTCGGCCGCGCCTTCATCGGTCTGCAGGAAGTTGCGGGTGGCCGCTGGATCGAGCCCGGCACGCTCGGCCACAGCAACCAGATCGTCCAGATCGTTCAGGTTCTTGCCATCGGTGAAGTAGGTCCGGTACAGCGCGTTGGCCGTTTCCCACTCGCGCTCCTGTCCGGCCGCGAAGAGGATCAGCCGGTGGGCGTTGGTGGTGTTGGCCGCGCTGGCGATGCGGTCGAAGGCGAACTCGATGCCTTCCTCCTTGCCGAGCTGGGTGATGTGGGCGAACATCTCGTCCGCCCGCTCCGCGCCGCCGAACTTCTCGTCGATGAGCTGCTTCCAGTCCTGACCCTCGTTTGGCATGTCGGGCCGCAGCTGGAACGGCTGCCAGCTACGTTCAAACGTCAGGTCAGGACACTGGGCGATGGCCGCCTGCAAGCGCCGCTCGCCGATATAGCACCACGGGCAGACAACGTCTGAGAAAATGTCGATGTGAATCATTGAAACTCCTTTCCACACAGTGATCTCGAGTGTACCGTTTCAGTCAAACCATGCTCATGTTCCTGGCGATTGGCGCATCACAACAGAAGGAGAACGATATGCAGTATGGACTTGTGTTTCCAACAACCGGCGTTCACCTTGTGCCCGATCTGGCTGCTGAGGCGGAGGCGGCAGGCTGGGATGGTGTGTTTATTCCCGACAGCATCAACATCGACCCAAAATTTAATGCTGGTGTGCCGATGGAGACGCACGACCCATGGATTGTCCTGGCGGCTGTGGCGCTGCGCACTGAGAGCATCCGCTTCGGCACCATGCTGACAGCGCCCTCGCGCCGCAGGCCATGGAAGCTGGCGCGCGAACTCACGACGCTGGACCATCTCTCCAACGGACGGCTGATCCTGTCGGTTGGCCTCGGCGCGCTTGATGACCAGGGTTTTGGGAGTGTTGGCGAACCGGTGGATCGCAAAACCAGAGTACAGCTTCTCAATGAGAGCCTTGATATTCTGAATGGATTGTGGAGCGGTAAACCGCTGAACTACACTGGCAAGCATTTCACAATCGACAACGTAGCCTTTGCGCCCACACCGGTCCAGCAGCCGCGCATCCCGATCTGGATTGTCGGTGTCTGGCCCCACGACCGGTCCATGGCGCGGGCGGCGCGCTGGGATGGATTGATAACCGCCAAGAGCAGCCAGTCTGGCGTGTTTGATGACATCACTCCAGAGGACATCCGGGCGATGAAGAACTGGATTACCGAACACCGCACCGCAACCACCCCATTCGACATCGTCTTTGAGAGTAGCACCCCGGCTGATGATTCCGCCGCCTCCATCGCCCAGCCCTACGCCGACGTTGGCGTCACATGGTGGCTCGAAGCCTTCTGGTCGCCGCCGAACGATCCTGACGCGATCCGCGAGCGGATTCATGCTGGGCCGCCACGAACTATCGGGTCAACCAGGTCGTTTGCGCGCTGAGACTATTACTGAGATTATCAATGAGGGCGACTGCCGTCTGAGAGCCGCCGCCATCTGATGCGTTACGAGACAGGTGGAATCGAGTAGCGCATCTTCTTGACATGCCAGTCGGGCATCATCGGCGGGGTCCACTCGTGCTCGCCGACGGTTACCGCGCCCATGCGCTGGTAGAAGGGTTCGGCATTGGGGTCGCCATCAATGATGATAACCCGCACGCCGAGACCGCGGGCTGTCTCGACCGCGTGCTCCCAGAGGCGTCTGCCGCAGCCGGTCCCGATCTTGTCCGGCTCGACCATCATGCGCGAGAGCTCCATTTCTGGAGCGTCGCCGCGCAAGACATAGAAGCCGATGATGTGTCCCTGGACTTCAAGCACGTTGGTAATCCCCTCGGTCAGGTGCTCGGGCTGGACTGCTATGACCTCAGGCTCCCACTCCATGAATTCGTCCGTATAGCGCCAGTGATGCTGCACCGAGCGCATGGCCAGGTCAGTCAGCGCAACGTCCTCGCCGGTTCGCGCCGGACGAATCACCATCGCGTTGGTCTGGATACCGTCCACACGCAACCCCCTGTCATCGAAAAACTGCTTGCGTCGTGCTGTGAGCCGCGTGGATTATCGCACGACGCAGGGAGCTTGTGGGTTAGTCACAGCTGCAAGCGATAGAGCGGTTCGCCATCCTGACTCTCACCCGTCGGAACAAAGCCGGCGCGGGTATACAAGCTCTGGGCTGCGACGTTGTCCGGATGGACCGTCAGGGACACACTCTGGCAGTAGGGATGTTCGTGCCGTAGCAGCGCGATAATCGCCTGAAGCGCCGTCGTGCCATAGCCACGCCCTTGATAGTGGTGGTCGATAAAAAAGTGGTAGATCCAGT
>JACCZH010000100.1 GCA_013696045.1 Chloroflexia bacterium | reverse complement strand
GTTGATGTGTCACAGGTTCTCCTCGTTACTCCGTGCCAACAACAGATTCCAGAACCTCCGTCGCCAGCAACAACGCATCATGCACCCGGTTCCTCTGACGGATGAGTTTCGTCCAGAGGAAGCGGTGCTCGCTGGACTCGGAATCAAGGGTCGCGAGCTCGCGCATCGGTGCCAGACCGGGCAAAATGGGGAGCTGGAGGGCCGGGTCCATCTCATAGGGACCATCGACGGTGAAGAGCGCCGGGTTGATAATGCGGGTTGTGCGCAGGACCGTCTGGTTATAACCGGAAATGTCGGCGCCCGGACCAGCGCTCACCACCTTTTCGGCGACGGACTTGAAGCGCTGGGCCGCGGCGATAACATCAGAGAGATCGAGTAACTGCCCAGCCACGTCCTGTAGTTCGCCAAGATGCTGGATGAAATCGTTGGCCGGCGGGACGAAGTTGTAGGGGTGAGCTTCGGGTTCGCACATGCGCGCCGCCATGGTCACATAGATGCGCGTGTCGTCGGCCAAGATGTTGGCGTCGGCCTTGTCGAGGGTGTCTTCCGGCGAGTGCCACCAGTAACCACCGCCACACCCGCCGACCGCTTTCCGGTCTGGATGACTCACGGGCAGCATCCGGTAGGCTCCCATGCTTGAGAGCCCGACGCCCAGGAACGATTGGTCACCAGCCTTGAGCGGCCTGCGAATGTTGGGGTCCTGTCCTGAGAGCTCATTTACCACGGCGCTAGTGATGTGCTCGATCTCGCCCATGTTGTAGCGGCAGTCCCAGATCTCGGTGTCGCGCACGCCGGGCGAGTCGATGTTCAGATAGCCCAGGCACTTCTCCCGCAGCTCTGCAAAATGAGTATCGACATACCAGGTCGAGCCGGAATAGCGGCCGGTCGAGTGGCCCGGCCACCAGGCGAAGCGCACACCATGACTCAACCCCGCGCGCTGCTCCCCGATCACCCGAGCCATCTCGATCAGCGACGCGTCGCCGGTCGCGTTGTCGGTGATGCCCTCGTACCAGGAGTCGATGTGCGCACCGACCAGCAGGAAGCGGTCGCTGGCAGCCGCCGGAATGTCGGCCACAACCAGCGGCAGCTTTCGCCAGGCCGTATCGACGTTCGAGACCATGCGGATCTTCACGGTTCCAGCCTCGCAACGCTCGCGTAGCCGCTCGCCGTCGGCAAACGTGACACCCAACACCGGGATCGTTGGCAAGCGCTTGGCCGACTCCGGTGTTGGAGTACCCCAGACACTGGTGCCGATCATCTCGTGAATTACATGCTCGTCCGACGGCCAGAGGTGAATGTGGCCGGACGCGCCACGCTCCTGCGCCCGGCGGATGCCGTCCGGACCGCCGTCCATCGTGATTACGACCTTGCCGGCCACGTCCAGCCCCGAATAATCACCGGCAACCGCACGGTGCGAGAAGATCATTGCACCGGCCTCGGGTTGTTCAAACGGCACGAAGACCAGTTCGGCCTCGACGCCACCCTCCTGGGTTTGCGCGCCGAACGAACGCGTCCGAACCGCGATCTCTTCGGCGGCGTTTCCCTGCCCGCCGAGAATCGTGAGCGAGCCTTCAAGCGGCCAGGAGATGAGCGACTCAAACTCGTGAATCATGGCCTCAATGCCGTATTCAGCCATCCGGTCGCGGATATACTCGGCCGCCGCCCACTCGTCCTGAGTGCCAGAATCACGGAAGAGAGTGTTGAAGCGTTCCAGGTGCTCCTGCAACCGTTCGGCGGAGACATTGTCGCGCAGTGAGTTCTCGATAGCTGCAGTTGTGCTCATGGATATGCTTCCGTTCTTTTTATGTCATTTCGACCGTGGGGCACCCTTTGGGTCGAGATGACGCCTAGACTATCGAACATGCTCGTCACGCCCGCACCAGTGCCTCAGCCGTCAACAGCTCGGTCACAATCCGCGCAAGCAACGCATGCGCCAGGATCACCGGGACACCGGTAATGCTGGCCACAATGTCGCGCATCGCGGCGTCCATCCCGACGCAGGTCATCCAGACCAGTTCGCATTCAGCGTCGCGGAGGGTGGTCGCGGCTTCCGTCGCCAGGTTCAATCGCTCTGATCCAGCATAGGGCGATGCAGACGTGACCACTGCGTTGATGCCCCGCTCGGCATAGCGCGCATGTTCCTTCTGGACTTGACCGGCGTCGGGCTTGATGATGCCCAGCTTGCGGCCGGCGGCCAGCGAGCCGATCACTGCGGGGAAGAGCGTGCCGGGATTGATGATCAATCTGTCCGACCGCAGGGCGCTCCAGTCCGCGCCACACAGGACGACGATCAGGTCAGCGCCATCGTCTCGCACCAGCCGGTCAACCTGAGTCTGCATGGCCGGCAGAATCTTGCGATGCGACAGCAGCACTGACGAGCCGTCCGTCAGCTTCGTGACGATACCGGTCTCGCCCTCATCAACGGTGTAGGCGGCGATCTCCTGTTTCGAGAGACCGTCGAGCGCCCCACGCTGGGGGATCAGAAGGCCATCCGGAAGGAACTCACGCATGGCAGGCGCCACGTCATCGCGCGGCGCTTGACCGATTGTGAGCATCCCAACAACGTTCATCATGTCACCTCGTTTAACAACGTGCATCCGGGTTAAAAACGTTGTGCCATCATAGCGTAACGAGGCGCCGAGTCGGTTCGTGCAAGGTGATAGCATTCCATTAGGGACGGAGGCAACCGAGCCAAGGGTGCCTCCCTAAACCTGGAAACGCCGGCGCCGGCTGACGAACAATTATGGAGAGTGCCATCATGAGAAGAACCAAGCGCAGCATCTTCCTTCTCTTCACTTTTGCGGCAATCCTGTCACTGCTAGTCGCCGCTTGTGGAGATGACGAAGATGACACCGGTGGCGTTGGTGACGCGCCGGTCTCAACATCGACAGCGGCGGCCGAGGCTGACGCCACTGAACCAGCTGACGACGACGACGATGATACCGATGCCGTTGACGCCGGCGATGGCGACGCCGAAGAGGGCCGCGCCATCTGGCAGGCTCAGTGCGCAGCCTGCCACACAATAGACGGCGGCGAAGCCATCGGCCCAACCTGGCAGGGACTCTGGATGAGCGAAGTGGCACTGGACGATGGCTCAACCGTCACCGCCGACGAGGCCTACATCACCGAGTCCATTCAGGATCCGAACGCCCAGATCGTGGAGGGTTACTCCGGCGTCATGCCGCAGCTGGACCTGGACGACGACGAGATCGCCGACGTGATCGCCTTTATCCAGACCCTGGAGTAAGAGCGGCCTCTATTCAGCATCAAACGAACATGCACCACGAGCGCGGGCACACTGCACCGCGCTCGCTCGTTGTGCCAAGCATCACGAGCTCGCGGTAGGCTTAGGCGGCACAGTCGAGCCACGCGCCGACCTGGGATACAGGGAGACTATTTGTGCAATACCGTTTACGTTTCATGTTTTTGATCTCATGCGTTGCACTCGTCGTTGTCGCTTGCGGTGATGGAGACGCTGGTTCTGATGGCAGTGAGGGTGACGCAATAAACGACGACCCAGCGGGTGTTACGACACGCGATGCCTGGATCCGCGAGGCGGTCCTGCCGGAGGGAAGCCCGACTGCCGCGCCTGAGCACGACCACAACGAGACGATGTCCAGCGGCGTTATCAGCGCCCTCTATCTGGCGCTCGAGAACAACACAAGCGCCGCCATGCAGCTCACCGGCGTGGAAACAGAGGTGGCGCGGGTGGTTGAGATGCACCAGTCCCAGAGTCAGAACGGGTTGATGCAGATGCGGCCGGTCGAGTCGGTCGAAGTCCCCGCAGGCGGTGAGGTGGTGTTCGAGCCGGGCGGGTTCCACATCATGCTGATTGACATTAACCGTCCGCTGGGGCCGGGAGACGAGGTTGCTGTTACCCTTATCTTCAATACGGGAGAGCGGCTGGAGTTGCCGGCCGTGCCCGTGCGGGAAGCTTGACCCGGAGCCGTTGGAAAAGGGCGTGCCGCATACGTCCCTATGAAAGCGCTTTTAATGAACACTACCCAGAGCCGGTCGCTCTTTGAGCCACGCCGTGCTGGCGCCATCGGAACTATCGTGATCCTGATCGCACTCCTGATTGTGCTCGGTCTGCCACGGCTCACCAGCGGCGACGAAGCAGCCGCCACCATCGACGTTGAGCGCAAACAGGTCGTTGATCCGCCCAAGGAGCTGGCCGAATTCACACTAACGAATCAGGATGGCCAGCCGCTCAGCTTGAGTGACTTGCGTGGCAAGCCGGTGTTGCTGTTCTTTGGTTTCACCCACTGCCCGGATATCTGCCCAGCCACGCTGGCGCAATTCCGGCAGGTCAAGCGTGACCTTGGCGAACGGGGCGGTGATGTCAACTTCGTCTTTATCAGCGTGGATGGCTCGCGGGACACGCCCGAGGCGGTTAAAGCATATGTCGAGCAGTTTGACCCCGAGTTCGTTGGGTTGACCGGCTCCGAGGATGAGGTGCGAGCGATTGGCGGTGATTTCTTCGTCTTCTTTAACCGCGCCCAAACCGAAGGCACACCTTCCGCGGCCGGTTACTCAGTTGACCATACGACCTTTACCTACCTGATCGACGCCGGAGGTAGCCTGCGCACTATCTATCCCTTCCAGGCGCCTCGCGAGATGATGGTTGAGGACATTGAAGGTCTGCTCACGTCATAAATGCACCCGGCAGAAAGGAACTGTTTCATGATCGCCGCATGTGTCCTCTTCAATACCGAAGGGAAATTGAGCCTTGATGAGGCAATGCAACGCTTCAACATCACCGCGCCGAACTATCGCGGCCTGACCGGGCTGCACTCCAAGGCCTACATCTACGAGCAAGACGGCTCAAACGTGGGTGGTTTCTATCTCTGGGAGTCGCGCGAGGCCGCCGACGCCATGTACTCCGACGCCTGGAAAGCCAAGGCCACCGAGATCTATGGCGTCGCACCAGTTATCCGTTACTTCGATGTGCCGGTGCACATTGAGAACGCCGTGCCAACGACCGCCGATTGATGGATTGACCCGTGCCCAACATCTACAACTGCCCCCGGCGCGTCAAATCCGGATGTCTATAGCCGTAGAGACGTCCCGGCGGGACGTCTCGGACGATTAGACCTTCCGCGCGCTACGTAGCCGGCGTCGGGACGATATCGTCAACGACGTCTCCGGCGCCGCCAAAGTCGATCACACCGGTGGTGAAAACCAGCACAACGGCAACGACAAGCACCACAACCAGGATAATCCAGATTAATTGGGCCGACATCGCGCTGGCTGCGGCTGCAGCTTCTTCATCCTCACGTGGCGGATAATCGTCACCCCGTCGTCCGCCACTATCGACGTGAACGTGAATTTCCTGCCGGTCGTCTGGCGGAACTCTTGGGTCTCGTGGGTCCCCACTCATAGAGCCTCTCCTATCCATACACGATATGGATGCTGTCCGGACACCCCCGGACGATCCTTGTCTATTGTAAGGGGAACGCGCAGGGCAGCGTGCCGACCGTTAGTTTCCGTCAAGCTACACGCCGGGTGGCAAGCAGGCCAAGCCCGAGAGCTGTGGCGTCTTCGACACCAGCCCAGAGAGGGTCCGGCAACCCAGTCAATCTGCCAAGGTAGCTCCTGGCATGGTAGCCGGCGTAACTCCCGGCTAACGCCCCAACGGCCCCAAGCGCTGCTCCAGCCACGACCGGAGCGCCGCGATCGCGGCTGAGCATCGAGCCCGCCAAAGCGCCGAAAAATAATCGACCGCCAAGGGGGCCTGCTCCCAACCGGCCGGGCACGATCGGTAACTTGTCAACCACGGCTTCTCCGACCGCTGAGAGACACAGCCCCACGATAATGGCCGGCTTGCCGAGCAGTCCCGCTGGTGACCAACCGTGCTGGCCAGTGTCGTCACTGATTGTGGCGATCGCCAGCAGCGCCAATGGCGCCTGCGAGCGCAGTCCGGCAACAAACCCCAGTGCTGTAGACCGGCTCGCGATACTGGCTGAAAGGTGGACATCAGCGCACATCGTGTATTTCTCCAACCTTTACTCGTGCAATAGCCCACCTTCTATGCTACGCGATTGACACCTCAGCTGGATCTGGGCCAGGCGACAATTCCCACTTGTCACAGTAGAACATGTGTACTACACTCATCGCAGTGATTAGTGTACGTACGCAGCGCAAGGAGCATATGTGTGATTACCGAACAGCATCCGCCATTTAGTTTGAAGGATCGCCTGGAGAGCTCAACGCTCCGGGCCATCCAGCAACGAGTGTTTGAGCAACGGCTCTCGACCCTTGAAACCGAAGCGGCTCCTTATTCGCTAGACGATCTCCGTCTGGCGTTCGGGGTTACCCGCCTTGGCCTGCGGTCCGAGGTTGAGTGGCTGCCGGATGCTGCATTTGAAGCGCAGCATCCTGATCCTGACGGTAAAGAAATCTGGTCGGCTGGACAGATCGTGAACCACATTGGCCATACCCAGATCGGGCTAACCGCCTGGCTGCTTGGCCTGATGGACGTTGCGTCTCCCTCCGGACCGCACCCACTGATGGATCTAACCGATGTCGAGCGGCCCGGCCTGCTGACCCGCGAACAGTCACTGCATGTGCTGGACGTCGCCGACCGCGAGTTGGAGACGCTGTTCGATGCGATCCCGCCCGAGCCCAAAGTCATCAAGCAGGCTACTCACCCACGCTTTGGCAGGGCTGGTGTCAAAGGCAGCGTGCTGATGATGGCCATCCACGAAAACGGTCATCTGCATCAGATCATGTCGTTACGGTTTTAGATGGGCCACCGAGCCGGGCGGAGATCAGTGATATTCGGTCACGCAACCTGTTGACAGATAAGAACATGTGTTCTATTCTGCATACACTAACGCTGTCACACCTACCTCTGGAAAGGAGATCCCACTTGGCGACTCACTCGATTGTCCATGTCGAAATTCCTGCGGTAGACCGCCGGGCTGCAGCGGAGTTTTATGCCCAGCTCTTCGATTGGCAGATTGACAACAGCGCGGACGAGATGAACTACACGATGTTCAATCCGGGGAGCGGGCCAGGCGGTGGATTCGCGGAAATCTCCGACGGGTTCGAACCCGGCCACATTCTTATCCATGTCGAAACCGATGACATCGACGCATCGCTCGCCAAAGCCGAATCGCTCGGCGGCGAGACGAGTCTTCCCAAAACCGAGATTCCCGGCATCGGTTGGTACGCCATCTTCACCGACCCCACCGGCAACAGTATCGGACTCTACACCGGCAATGACGACGGCCAATCCTAATCTCCTGACCGTGCCTGCCTGGGCCCAACGGCGTGCCCAGGCAGGTCGGAGCCGTATTTCAATAACGACAGGTTTACGACAGGTTAGAGATGATTGCAGGCTGCTCATGAGTCATCAGCTACCGCAAATCAATGCGCGACGAATGTGACGCGCTATTCTGCGTGATGGTTGGTATCAACGAAAGTCAACCGGCGGACATCAGCAGTTTCGACACAAGACGAAGCCGGGTATTGTTACTATCCCATTCCACGGTGGCGGTGGCACACCTGACCCAGCAACTGTCCAATCCATTCTGTGACAGGCTGGTTTAACTGCAGAGCAACTAAAGAAGTTGATGTCATGAGCAAGGAGAGACCCCAGTACACCGTCCTCGTGACCCGTGGAGAGAGGGCGTGGCTGGCATACATCCCGGCTCTTGGCATTGTGACCCAAGGAGATGATGCCGAGGAAGCGTTTTGGATGGCGCAGGATGCTATTACCGGATAGATTGAGATAGCCCTTGAAGACAACCTGGATATTCCGCTTGAGAGTGGGTCGCAAGTCCGGCAGATAGCCATGCGATAGTGACAGGAGAACCAACCCGATGATTCCGGCACGTATGACCGTCGTAACTCTTGGAGCGCACGATATGCCCACGATGCGCGCCTTCTATCGAAGCCTTGGCTGGCGCGAGGCGTCGGGTAGCGATGAACACTCCATGTTTGATACCGGCGGTGGCATTGTGGCGCTGTTCCCATCCCAGGATCTGGCGGACGACGCCAATGTCGCGCACTCTGCTCCGGCGGAGTTTCCAAATTTCACCCTGGCCATCAACCTTGAATCCCGAGAGGCAGTGGACGCGGCATTCAAGACACTACGCGACCTCAACGTGTCCGTTACCAAGGAACCTGGGGACACCTTTTGGGGCGGCTATTCAGGCTATTTTGCCGATCCCGAGGGCAACCTCTGGGAGATTGTATGGGGACCGACCTTCCGCTTCGACGAGCGTGGCGCGCTTATCCTGAACGATTAATCCCGACGACTTACTAGTGGAAACCTGATCAAGCGCCTACCGTAGACACCGTTCGTCGTGGCACACTGAATGACGCCCTCTCCAGATTCTGAGTGGTCGAAAAGGGCACAATACGTTGCGCCGCTACGAAAGACAATCATCCACACTACAACCCCGAAGGGTCGGACATGAACCGAGAGACACCTCTGCACCAACTGCCGGATGATTTGCCGGTTCCCGAGGATGACGGCGCCTGCGACCATTTGCCCGGCATGGAACTCCCAGAGATTTCGCTGCGTTCCACTGCCGGGAGAAACGTCAACCTGACCGCGATGTACGGCCAGACGGTGATTTATTGCTACCCGCGAACCGGCCGTCCCGATCGCGAGTTGCCAACCGGGTGGAACGAGATCCCCGGCGCGCGTGGCTGCACTCCCCAATCCTGCGCGTTTCGGGACCACTACCAGGAGCTGCAATCTCTCGGCGCGGAGGTATTCGGCCTGAGCACCCAGGATACTGCCTACCAGCGTGAAGCAGTCGAACGGCTGCACCTGCCCTTCGAGCTGCTGAGCGACGCGGACCTGGCAGCGGCAACGACGTTACGTCTACCAACGTTCGAGGTGGACGGTCAGCCACTGATCAAGCGACTAACGTTGATCATGCTGAACAACCGGATAGAAATCGTCTTCTACCCGGTCTTTCCTCCAGATAGAGACGCCGAGCAGGTGCTCGCCTGGCTACGCGCCAATCCAGCGTCGAGCGACGGAATCAATGCTTGATCTCTGGGCCCGGCTCAACCTTGAAATCGGGGCTTAAGATCCGGCGCATGGTCTCACCCTCGCGCGTCCAGGTGGCATAGGCGGCGTCAGCCACACCAGCGGCACATTCATCCGGAATGTGGACGATTCCATTGACATCTCCGTGCAGCAGATCGCCTGTGCGCACCGTCATGCCCGAGATGGTGACCTCATCGCCAACGCTCACGCAGAGCGGGTTGCCGTGCGAGACCACCAGTCCGGCGCAGAAATACTGAAACCCACCCAGGGCTGCTACCTCGCGCACATCGCGCAAGCCACCGTCTGTCAGGATGCCAACCGCGCCAAGCCGCTTCATCGTGGTCGTCATCACTTCGCCTGCATGACAGGAATGCAACCGGTCGTTGCCAACATCCTGCATCACAATGATGGCCGGTTTGGGCGCTTTCTCCAGAATCTCGTAGAGCGCATTGAAGCCGATTCCCGTGCGGCCTTCGGTGGTGCTATCGACGGTACACGTTACGGCATAGCCAACCGTCGGCGGCAGATCGGGGAAGATACAGCGAATGTCATAGCCAACATAGCCGGCTACGCGTGGCCGGATCTTGAATGTCTCGACCGCGTTCGCGATCGTTGGGCTATCAATGCGCTTCAGGGCATCAAGCTGGTCTGGGCTCAGATTTTCCGCCATTGTTTTCCCCTTTTCAATTCGTCCACCCCTCGTTAATCAACGGATTTGTCCGGCTCGCCCTCTATCCGGAGCCAACCGCGGATGCGCTGCTTGATGGCCTCAACCGACGGCTCGGCGGCGAGTTGCTTACGCACGGTTGACCAGCCGCGACGGTCGGTCTCGTAGATGGTTTGCTGGCCGTGGGTACGGATGAAGGCCGCCCGATCCTGCCATTGCACCAGAAACCAGTCATAGGTGACGGTCGGCAGCTTCGAGACGCCATGCAGGTAGAGCGGGTGGTAGACGCCATCGACCGGTTTGGTGTCAATAGCCACCTCGCGCGCCGCCAGCATGCCTGGATTCTCACCGATCAGCTCGGCCACAGCCTGGTAGATCCTTGGATAGTGCCTGCGGCGTTCCTTCCAACGTCCTCCGAGATCGTCGGACGGCAGGCCATAGGATGGAAACAGCGCGACCGCCTGAACCCTGGCTTGCTCTGCATCATTCGCAAACAGTGGTCCGAGCGCCAGCCGCGGCGCGCCACTTGGGCGGGTAATAACCGGAGCATCCTCGCCGCCTAACAGGATCATCCCAAAGCGATTGGCCGAATCTCCCGCAAAAGCGTCCGACGAAACCCTCCGGGTAAGCAGAAAGCGGTCCCATCCGTGCTCTGGATGAATCACCGGCAGGGCGTCCAGCGCCGAGTCGGAATAGCGAGCATTAACAATGGCGCTGGCCACCGCCCAGCCCCAGGCATAGGTCTGACGGTCCGGCACCGTTAGATGAGTGTCGAAATCAGTTTCCTGCTCTTCGTCTCCAACTGTTGCCGGCTGTTCGCGATCTTCGCGATCAAAATCGTCCACGCAATACTCCCCAGTTAAACCATTCGGACGTTGCCGCCTATCCTACACCAGCCTCGTCCCATGGTATGTTGCCGGGGGATATTCAGTTGGTGTCATTCCGAGGATATCCTCGGAATGACATGTGTAATTTGGAGCGCTGGTGCAAGACGAACAGTCGACACATTACGCTCAACCCGAAGAACCCTCCCAAAACGGTTCGTTTCTTGAAGTCCTAAGCGTCTTCACCCGTCTCGGTCTGACCTCGTTTGGCGGCCCGGTAGCCCACCTGGGCTACTTCCGCACCGAGCTTGTTGAACGCCGCAAATGGGTTGATGACCAGTCCTACGCCGACATCGTCGCCCTGTGTCAGTTCCTGCCCGGTCCGGCTAGCAGCCAGGTTGGGATTGCGATGGGCCTGGGCCGGGCCGGCATGCGGGGCGCGTTGGCGGCCTGGCTCGGCTTTACCTTGCCGTCGGCGATCGTCCTCATCATTTTTGCCTACGGTGTCGGCAACCTGGCCGGAGTCGCGGACTCAGCCTGGCTCAACGGGCTCAAGATCGTCGCGGTCGCGGTCGTGGCGCAAGCCGTCTGGGGCATGGCGCGCACACTTGCGCCGGACAAACCGAGGGCCACCATCGCCATTCTGGCGGCTATTGGCGTGTTAGCCTGGCAGTCTCCATTTATGCAAATTGGAGTAATCATCGCGGCTGGAGCCATTGCCTGGCGGTTCTTTCCAAAAGCAACGCTCTTGCCACACAAACCCATGTCGTTCTCTCTAAGCAGGCAGACCGGCGTCGCTGCTCTGGCGATCTTCGGCGGGTTGCTCTTCGGATTGCCACTCATCCGGCCCCTGATTGCTTCGGAGACGTTCGCCATCTTCGACAGCTTCTTCCGCACCGGCTCGCTGATCTTCGGCGGGGGGCACGTGATGCTCCCGCTGATCCAGGCTGAGGTTGTCCCGCCTGGCTGGGTAACAAACGAGAACTTTATCGCGGGGTACGGCGCGGCGCAGGCAATTCCAGGACCGCTCTCGACCTTCGCCGCCTATCTGGGCACAATTATGGACGCCGGCCCGGGCGGCTGGATGGGCGGCACAATCGCACTCATCGCGATCTTTGTGCCATCATTTCTGCTGGTGATCGGTGTGCTGCCCTTTTGGGAAGGGTTGCGCGCACGGGAGTGGGTCCAGAGCGCCCTGATCGGAATCAACGCAGCCGTGGTTGGTATCCTGCTGGCCGCGCTCTACGACCCGGTCTGGACCAGCGCAATTCACCGGCCGGCCGATTTCGGCCTCGGACTGGTCGCCTTCGGCCTCCTGGTCTTCTGGAAGCTACCTCCCTGGATGGTGGTGCTCTTTACCGCGGCCGGCGCAGCCGCGCTGGCTCAGATAACCTGACCCGAAACCAGCTCGACTGCTGGAACCGGCATGTGCAGCGCGCCATTCGTCCGCTGCGCGTGGATGCGGTTACGCAAGGCAACAAACACGCTATGCGTCACGATCACATGCACGTCCTCGACCTGCTCAATCGAATCCGACGGCACCTTTAACACCAGATGGACCAGATTGGTGAGCCGTCCGCCGCCCTTACCGGTTAACCCAACCGTCACGGCTCCCGCCGCGCGAGCCTTCTCTACAGCGTTGAGGACGTTCGGCGAGTTCCCGCTGGCGCTGATCGCCACAACCAGATCTTCGGGCCGAATAAACGACGCGAGCTGCTCGGCCAGCGCGCAATCGTAGTCAACGTCGTTCGCCCAGGCAGTCAACATTGGCACATTGTCGGTGAGAGAGAGCACTCGGAACGTTGGTCCGCCACCGGCGCGTGTGCCTTTGGCCAGATCACAGGCAAAGTGGGAAGCCGTCGCGGCGCTGCCACCGTTGCCAAGCACAAAGACCGTGCCACCGCGTTCGTAGCAGGCATGGAGCTCGCCGGCGATGCGCGCGATCGGATCGGTCGTCATCGTGCGCATGGTGTCGATCAAAGTGTGCCAGTAACGGTCGATATCCTGATACATAGGTCAATCCATCTCTATGGTACGTCTAGAGAATCATGGGCTAGAGCAAAGTCAAATCCGGCGGAGACCTTCTGCCGCGACGTGTGAACCACCGTTGCGCTTGATGAGTCAAAGCCAAAGCTCATCTCGGGCAACCCCAGCGTCGCCATAGTGAGACGTAGCCGCGGCTGCGCTTCGGGCGGGCAGTAGAGCAGCAAAAAGCCTCCACCGCCTGCGCCGCTGATCTTTCCTCCCAGAGCGCCACTCGACCGCGCTGCCTTATACCAGCGGTCGATGTCGCCCGAAGAGATCCGGTCCGAGAGGCGTTTTTTCTCCTGCCAGCTGGTATGCAGTAACCCGCCAAAGACATCCAGATCACCGGACGAAAGCGCAGACACCATCTCGCCGGCCAGTTCCTTGATGCGGTGCAGCGACTCAATAACGACTGGCTTGCTGCCCGTGTCCAGTCGTTGCTGTGCGAGAATGCCAGCTGCGGAACGTGTTTGGCCCGTTGAGAAGAGCAGCATCCTGTCGCTCAGTGCGTCCAGGGTATCCGGCGGCAACCTGAGTGGTGTTACACGTGTGCCACCAGGCTGGAACTCGATGGCGTTGAGCCCACCAAAGGCGCTGGCGTACTGATCTTGCCGGCCGATCGGCATCCCGAGCCGTTCGATCTCGATCTCGCAGGCGATCTCAGCTGCCGTGGCAGCGTCGCAGGGAGACCCGGTATAGGAGGACAGCGCCTGCACCAGAGCAACGGCAAGAGTGCTCGATGAGCCCAACCCGGAGCCCGGCGGGATATCCGACGCAACGGAGAGATCAACACCGCGCTCGCCTAGCCCACGCTCGAAGAAGCGCTCGACGGCCGCGGCCAGCAGCTGAAGATCGCCGCTAACATCCGGAACCACTCCTGGTGGATAGATTCGCGCCAGTGGATAGCTTGCCGAGCTCAGCCGGATCGAGCAGTCCAGCGTTGGCCGG
>JACCZH010000057.1 GCA_013696045.1 Chloroflexia bacterium | reverse complement strand
AGGACATCGAGTTCAACTATCCTCAGGCAATGAAGCGTTCGCGCGATGTGGTTGACCAGAACTATAAGGGTATTCAGTTTCTTTTCAAGAAGCACAAGATCGACACGATCCAGGGTTGGGGCACGCTCACCTCGCCAACGACGATCAGCGTGCAGAGCGACAGCGGTGAGACTCAGGATTTGACCGCTAGGAACATCATTATCGACACCGGCTCGACTCCGCGTGAAATCGAAGGTCTTAAGTCCGACGGTAAGCGCGTCATCAATAGCGACCACGCCACCTATTCCGAGGATCTCCCCAAAAGAGTCATCGTGCGTGGCGGTGGAGCTACCGGTCTGGAGTTCGCCAGCGTCTACCATGAGTTTGGCTCTGAAGTGACTCTCGTCGGGCGGGTTGCCCCGAACGAAGATCAGGAAGTCTCACGCGACCTGGCGCGCGCCTTCGGCCGTCAGGGCATCAAGGTAATCGCCGATGTGCGCCCGACTGCTGACGACTTTGAGGTCAGTGATAAGGGCGTCACGATGAAGGTCAAGGACCGGGAATCGATCGAAGCCGACGCCCTGTTAGTAGCCATCGGCCGCTATGGCAATGTCGAGGGCTTTGGTCTGGAAGATCTGGGCGTGAAGGTTGAAGATGGCTACATCGCGGTTGACGATTTCATGCGCACCAGCGTTGAGGGTGTCTACGCCATCGGAGACGTGACCGGGCTGCAGCAACTGGCGCACACCGCCATGCACCAGGGTATCGTGGCGGTTGAGACGATTGCCGGTCACAAGCCAGAAAAGCTTGATTACAACAAGATCCCGTGGGTCACTTACTGCCATCCTGAGATTGGCTCGGTCGGGTTGACCGAGGCCGAGGCCCGCGAAGCCGGCCACAACGTCAAGATTGGCAAGTTCCCACTTACCGCCAGTGGCAAGGCGCGGGTGGAAGGTGACACGACCGGCTTCGCCAAAATGGTGGTCGACGGTGACACCGATCAGATTCTCGGCATCCATCTGCTGGGTGGGCATGCGACCGAGCTGATCGCCGAAGCGGGCCTGGCGATGCTCTTTGAAGCGACCGCCTGGGAGATTGGCATCACCGTTCACCCGCACCCGACGATTTCCGAGATTCTGCACGAAGCGGCGCTTGATGTATCGGATAGCGCGCTGCACATGTAAGTCCCGAGGCCCGTGCCCACGCGCGGGCCATTTTTGAGATCCGAATGTCGTTTCGTTGTAGTGCTGGCGCGAACGATTATCCTCCCAGCGACTCTCAGGGGCGAGACGAGGCCCAAGGACGGGCTGTAGCGATTGGAGGCGACGATATGGCGACTGTATCAGGCAGGCCGGACGTTGATGTAGACCTTACCCACGAGCAGCTGCGCGAGATGTATGAGTTGATGCTCCTCGCAAGGGCGCTCGACGAGCGCATGTGGCTGCTCAACCGCGCCGGACAAGCGCCCTTCGCCGTTTCCGGCCAGGGCCATGAAGGCGCGCAGGCCGGGGCAGGGTTCGCGTTGGATCCTTCCAAAGACTGGCTCGTTCCCTATTATCGTGATTTGACGCTGGCCCTGCGTTTTGGCACATCGCCGCGGGATGTGATGCTGCACATGCTGGCGCGTGCCGCCGACCCCAACAGCGGTGGCCGGCAGATGCCGGGCCACTACAGCTCGAAGGCGCATCGCATTCTCTCGGGCTCCAGTCCGATCGCCACCCAGATTCCGCACGCAACTGGTATCGCCTTCGCGGCCAAGGCCAGGGGCGAAGACACTGTGGTCATTACCGGGTTTGGTGACGGCGCTACCAGCGAGGGCGATTTTCATGAGGCTATGAACTTTGCCTCAATCTATAAGCTGGGGGTCATCTTCCTGTGCGAGAACAACGGCTACGCTATTTCCGTTCCTCAGAAAAAGCAGATGGCCGTCGAGAGGGTGGCGGATTATGCCAAGGGCTATGACATGCCTGGCGTGACCGTCGACGGGCTAGACGCCGTTGAGGTGTATGCCGTCGCTAAAGAGGCCGTTGACCGTGCTCGCAGAGGCGAAGGGCCGACCCTGATTGAGGCCATCGTGCGCCGTTTGACACCGCACTCCAGCGACGACGACGACCGCACCTATCGCAGCGCCGAAGAGCTTGAGGACATGCACTCCAGCGGTCCATTGCGTGTAACCCGCAACCGCCTGATGGAGATAGGCGCCCTCTCCGACGACTGGGAGCAGGAAACCAAGGAGCGCATCAAGACCCTGGTGAACGACGCCACCGAGCATGCCGAGCAATCTCCGCTACCCGACCCGGGCACGCTCGCCGACCATGTGTATGCCAAAGACGGCAGCCGGATGTAGCCATCTCACGATTGTCATCATGAGCGGAGTTGAATGGATCCGTCGTCCGCCCCGCGAAGCACACGAGTGAGATCTCTCCACTTCGGTCGAGATGACCGGGGCCAACAAGGAAAGGGGCTGTCTAGTGGCGACGAAGCTACTGATTGAGGCCATCCGCGACGGGCTGGCCGAGGCGATGGACCAGGACGAGCGGGTCATGATTATCGGCGAGGATGTCGGCCGGCGCGGCGGTGTCTTTCGGGTAACCGAAGGGCTCATGGATACCTATGGCGAGATGCGCGTTGTTGACTCGCCGCTGGCCGAGTCGTTGATTGTCGGTGTCGCGATTGGCGCGGCGGCTAATGGCATGCTGCCGGTGGCGGAGATCCAGTTTCTGGATTTCATCCCGCCGGCCATGGACCAGCTCATGAGCGAGGCCGCCAAGCTGCGCTACCGTTCCAACGGCGACTGGGATTGCCCGATTGTTATTCGCACTCCATACGGCGGAGGCATTCACGGCGCGCTGTATCATTCGCAATCCATCGAGGCGGTCTTTACCCACATTCCGGGCTTGAAAGTCGTCGCCCCTATCGACCCAGCCGACGCGAAGGGGTTGCTCACCAGCGCGATTTACGATCCGGACCCCGTTATTTTCCTGGAGCACAAGAAGGGCTACCGGTCGATTCGAGGCGAGGTTCCGGACAACGGGCATACCGTCCCGATCGGCAAGGCGAGGATCGCCCGCGAGGGAAGCGATCTGACGATCATTTCCTACGGCATGTACCTGCAAGAGTCGCTCGCGGCTGCCGACGCCTACGTTGAGGAGCATGGTGGCTCGATTGAAGTGATCGATCTGCGTTCGCTCAAGCCGCTGGACAGCGACGCGATTCTGGAATCAGTAATGAAGACCGGCAAGGCGCTGATTGTGCACGAGGCAAACATGTTTGGCGGCATCGGTGGCGAGATCGCCGCGATTATCGCCGAGCATGCCTTCGCCTATCTGGACGGTCCCGTCACTCGACTGGCTTCTCCAGACGTGCCGGCCATGCCGTTCAGCCCGCCGCTTGAACAGGCCTTCGTGCGCGACAAGAACGACATCCGGGCTGCAATTGAAAAGCTCGCGGCATTCTAAGGGCGGAAGGACATTCCCCAAATGGCTGACACAAAACAGGGAACCCAGGTCACGATGCCGAAGCTTGGAGAGAGCGTTACCGAGGGCACGCTGGGCAGCTGGCTCAAGAAGATCGGAGACCGGGTTGAGAAATACGAACCCATGGTTGAGGTCGTAACCGACAAGGTGACGGCTGAAATCCCGGCGCCGGTGTCTGGTGTGCTGACCGAGATCCTGAGCGGTGAGGGCTTGACTATTCCGGTCGGCACGCCAATCTGCGTGATCGACACCGGCGAGGGCGCGTCAGCGCCTGCTACTGTTGATCCAACCCCCGCAGGCGTAGAGGACACCGAGCCAGCCGCCGAGATCGGAGACGCAGTGGCATCCGGACAGATTCCGGAGTCCAACGGAAAGGCGCGTCCGGTTGACGGCGACGAGACGTCCGCGCGTGGAAACCGCGACGAGGCAGCGTTGCTTCAGAGCCGCTCGTCACCCCTGGTGCGCCGCCTGGCCGCCGAGCATGACATCGATATCGCTTCGGTCGATGGTAGTGGCGTGGGCGGACGCGTGACCAAGAGCGACATCGAGACGGCCATTTCGACCCAGGACGCTGCTCAACCTGTTGAGGTCCCAGAAACAGTGCCGCAGCCGAGCGCGGCGCCACAAACTCAACCACTGGCGGTGCCACAAGCTGTCCCGCTCATGCCGGGCGACGAAGTAGTTGAAGCCGGCCAGATGAGGAAGCAGATCGCCGACCATATGGTCCGCTCGGTCCAGACCGCCCCACATGTGACGGTCTGGATGGAAGCCGACATGAGCAACATCGTCGCCGCGCGCGCCGCAAACAAGGAGCAGTTCCAGCAGCGTGAGGGCTTCGAGCTGACCTTCATGCCCTTTGTGCTGCATGTGCTGGTTCAGACGCTGCGCGAGCATCCCGAGATGAACGCTGCCTGGGACAACGGCAAGATCGTCCGTCGTAAGGCGCTCAACATCGGCATCGCTGTGTCGCTCGATGATGGGCTGATC
>JACCZH010000186.1 GCA_013696045.1 Chloroflexia bacterium | reverse complement strand
GCTTTCGATAGTGCGCTCGTCGCTCGAGCAACGAGCCGGCGCCCGGCAGCAAGCGGTGGAGCATGTCATAAGCGGCCTGAAATGCTTCCTCGTCAATCCATTCCGGTTCGATATCGAAGCTCTGATGCACCTGTTCGCGATAGCCAATTTTCTCACCGGTCGTCACACGCGCCGCCATTCTAAGCGAGCGCGCCTGGGATTCAAGGTAGGCTCGGCGGAGAACATCATCGACATCAGCGATGGCGAAATCGAGCTCGCTCAGCGCCCGCCCGGGATCCACGCCCGCGGCGATATCAGGGAGTTCAGCGGGACCATGGTAGCTGTCGACAAACCCCTCGATATCCTTGCCCAGCCGCAATCCGGCAATGAGGTATTTGCGGCTTACGTCGTCAATTGCGTGCATTACACCGATCCTCATGTGTTCATTCACGTTTCTTCGCAGTGTATCAGTCTCTGTGCCGTCGCCCATCACTACAAAAGGAGCCGCTGTCTGCACTCCGCGCTGTCCATACGAGCGCTAAGGAATCCACTTGTGCATAGTTTGACGTTTACTGGTTTAGGGGCCGTCGAACATTCCAGCGGCCCAACTGCGCGTGTGCCCGAGCGGCTGATCCTGCCCCGCTATGACATACGGCCGGGGATGGCAAAATAACCAGATCGATCTCCAGGATTTGGCTCATATTTTGCGCGGCAATCCTTTCATTAGAATACTGTGTAAAGGCAAAAGAAGGAGGCAAAACACTACTGACGCTGTGCCATCGCCAGGTCGCCACCCATCGGCGCTGAACCGGCCGGTATGACCGGCGATTGGGATTTATAGTATTCTAGTTTTGAATCGGTACCGGCACGATATGCGCGATGGGGTGTCGCGCAAGCCGCCGGAACAACATGCCATGTGCCATTCCAATTGGTTACGGCCCACGGTTTTATCGTAGGAGGAGAGACTCATGGAGCAAGATCGATCGAAGCTAACATCGCTTCGAGAAGACATTTTCACGCGCCGCCTCAACAGGCGCGACGTACTCAAGCGCGCCACAGTCCTTGGCCTGAGCGCGCCAGTGATCGCATCCCTGCTCGCCGCCTGTGGCGATGACGAGGACGAGCCAGTCGCAACCACCGAGCCCCCCGCCACGACCGATGATCCCACTCCAACCGTCGCAACAGACACCGAAGAAACCCCAGAAGTCGAAGAGACCGCCGAGGTTGAAGAAACCCCGGACATGGCTACGACTCCGGAGGGTGAAGAAACCCCTGAGGTCGAAGAGACTCCTGAGGTTGAAGGAACCCCCGAGGGCACGCCACCCGCCGCGGGAGAAGGCGAGACCATCGACGGCGGCGACCGCCTGATGGGCTACGAGATGGAAGACGGCACCGAGGGTGGTGTCATGATCGAGGCGTCGATCTCCGATATCTCGACCACCAACCCGATCTTATCGGGGGACACCGCGAGCGCCGCCTTCCACGCCATGACATTCGAGGCACTCTGCCAGGCCAACCCGGACACTCTTGAGCCGGTCGGCGCTCTGGCGGCTTCCTGGATGGTCAACGAAGACGCTACCGTCTGGACATTCATGCTCCAGGAAGGCGTCATCTGGCACGACGGCGAAGCCTTTACCGCTGATGACGTTGTGTTCACCTACGAGACACACCTCAACCCCGACGTCGGCTCGCCTCGCACCAGCGACTTTGCGAGCAAGATCGAGAGCGTCGAGGCTATCGACGACACCACCGTGCAGTTCAACCTGCTGTCAACCCTGGTGGACTTCCCGCTCGACCTGGGTGTCTACAGCATCATCGCCGAGCACATCTGGGTGGATGTCGACCCGGCAGCTATGGTCAACGACCCTGGCTCAAATGGTGAAGATGGCTCACGCATCATCGGCACCGGTCCCTTCATCTTCGAGGAGTGGATCGACCTGGACCGCGTGTCCTGTGTCCGCAACGACGACTACTGGGACGGCGCGCCCTACCTGGATCAGTACATCATCCGGGTGGTGACCGACCAGGCGGCCGGCGTCGCGCAGCTGCGTACCGGCGAAGTGGACTGGGGCACAGTACCAGAGGTCTCGGTACCAGAGCTTGACGGCACTGATGTCACGGTCTCCGACTTCCCAACGCTCGGTTTCACATTCTATGGAACGAACCTCGACCCAGAGCGCACCACGCTGTTCCAGGAAGTTGAGGTTCGCAAGGCGCTCTTCCACGCCATCGACCGTGAGGCGCTGATCGAATCGGTCCGCTTCGGTTACGGTGAGGTCGCGGTAGGATCAATTCCGGTGCTCTCATGGGCGTATAACCCACAGGCCATCGAAGAGCCATATCCGTACGACCCGGAACTGGCCATGCAGCTGCTTGAAGATGCAGGCTGGGTCGCCGGCGCTGACGGCATCCGCGAAAAAGACGGCCAGCGTATGGCGTTTCAGATGAACACCAACGCCGGTAACCAGGTGCGCGAGGCGTATCTGGTGGCCTTCCAGGAGTACTGGCGTCAGATCGGTGTCGAGATGACCCCAAACCTCATTCCATTCCCGCAGCTGGTCGAGCAGCTGACCGAGACATTCGACTTCGATGTCTTTCTGGTGGGCTTCAGCTGGTCGGCAACGCCAGACCAGTCCGCAGTCTACGGTTGTGACGCATACGGCTCCGGCTTTAATGCGGTTCGCTACTGCAACGAAGAAGTGGATGCTCTGCTCGAGGAGGCGCTGGTCGCCACCGACCAGGAAGAGCGTATCCAGCTCTACACTGATTACCAGAATGCAATGCTCGCGGATCTGCCGATGCCGATCATCGACTTCCCGCGCAGCATCCTCGGCGTGAACAATCGCGTGCATAATTTCGTGCCGAACAGCGTGAACATCCGCTTCAACTCCCAGCACTGGTGGGTTGACCAGTAAGAGACATCTGTAACGCTATGAAGACGCGCCCTACTGCGGCGCGTCTTCAGCGCAGGACCGGGAACCGAGATCGTTCCCGGTCTGAGCTGGTCGCGGGATACCCTCCTTGAGGTAATCCACCAGATGATCCCCAAGGGGTCGCTATCGTTCGACCAGCTCAGGCTACAATAACTAGTACACATGAATTCCCAGCAGTGACCTGAAAGGCGAGCAACGTGGGACCCTTCATTCTCCGGCGTGTCGCGCAGATGATCCCGCTCATGATCGGCATTACGCTGATCACGTTCATTCTTGCCAACGCAGTGCCTGGCAGCCCGTTGAGCGCCCTCGCGTTCAACCCCACCATCAGCCAGGAAGACATCCGGCGCATGGAGGACCAGCTTGGGTTAAATGAGCCACTTCACGTCCGTTACGTTGTCTGGGTGAGCAACCTGGTGCGGGGTGACTTCGGACTCTCGATGCGTAACCAGCGCCCTGTGCTTGGCACCATAATGGATAAACTGCCAAACACGCTGATATTGACCGGAACCGCGCTCCTCATGTCGCTCATTTTTTCAATTCCGGTTGGAGTGTATAGCGCCGTCCGGCGCAACTCCGCGTTCGACAACGGGGCGACCGCCACGGCGGTCGCTGGCTTCTCCATGCCAACGTTCTGGTTTGCGCTCATGATGATTTTGATCTTTGCCGTAAAAGCCAGGGATTGGGGATTACCCATTACCTTCCCTGCCGCCGGCACGCACGATCTGCGAGGCGGTGGGGGAGTGCTAGACCGCATGCACCACCTGTTTTTACCGGCTTTCACGCTGGCCTTCGTGCAGACGGCCGCCTGGACACGGTATATTCGCTCGCAAATGATCGAAGTTCTGAATCAGGATTACATGCGCACCGCCAACGCCAAGGGCCTCAGAGAGCGTATCGTGATCTTCCGGCATGGGCTGCGTAATGCCATGCTGCCACTGGTGACGCTGCTCGGTATCGCCATCCCGGACCTGTTCGGTGGATCGTTGATCATCGAGCAGATCTTTACCTGGCCGGGTATCGGTCAGCTGGCGTTCAATTCCGCGATTAACAAAGACTACACAATGGTCATGGGCATCGTCGTATTCGTCGGTTTCCTGGTGATTCTGGGCAACCTGATTGCCGACGTTGTGTATGGGCTACTCGACCCACGAATTCGTTATGATTAGCACAACGATGAGCATTACCGGGTTGGGGAACCAGCGGCACGACGTTATCCGTATGGTTTTTGAACGATGTCGCGACGCACTGAAGCGTTAAGGGCCGGCGGTGACTAACATGAGGAGAAGAGCATGAGTTCAGGCGAACGTATGGAAGGCGCCTCAGCCAGTCAGGCACAGCCCGCCGCCAGCAATCCGACCCAGCGTCTGACTGATCTCGGGCAGCGCCGCACCTATCTTGGCATGGCCTGGCGCCGATTTCGCCGCAACAAACTCGCCATGCTCGGACTAGCGGTGCTGGTGTTGATGATTGTTTTCGCGTTATGCGCCGGACTCATTTCCCAGTACATCACCGGCTTTGCCCTCTCGGACCAGAACCTGATGAACGCCTATCAGCCAATCGGCGCGGAGAACCACCTGCTTGGCACAGACGATGTGGGCCGTGATGTCGCGACGCGCCTTGCTTACGGCGCGCGGGTAAGCCTTGGCGTTGCCGGGTTAGCGGTGCTGGGAGCCATGACAATCGGCGTCACGGTGGGGTTGATGGCGGGCTATCATGGTGGCGTGATTGACAGTCTTGCGATGCGCTTCGTCGACATCATGCTCTCGATCCCAACATTGTTTCTGCTGCTACTGGTGGCGACGCTGTTCACCCTTAATGCACTCGCCCTGGCCGGTCTTATTGCCGCCGTCGCCTGGGTCACACTGTCGCGGCTCATCCGCGGTGAGGTCATCGCGGCCAAGAACCGCGACTATGTCGACGCGGCCCGCGTTGTTGGAGCCAAAAACACCCGCATAATCTTCCGCCATATTCTGCCTAACGTTGCGCCGGTGGTGATCGTCTGGGCCTCACTTGCAGTTCCGGCCCTGATTCTCACCGAGGCCTCACTGAGCTTCCTCGGCCTGGGCATTCAGCCGCCCGACCCCTCGTGGGGCAACATGCTGAGCAACGCCCAGCGGGTCTGGTCGCGTTCGACCTCCCTCGTCGTTCTGCCTGGCCTGGCCATCTACATAACGGTGTTCGCGATCAACCTCATGGGTAACGGATTGCGTGACGCTCTGGACCCACGCCTTACCGACTAGGCGCTTCTGGCTTGGCACTTTGCGGTCCCAGTTGCTCGGGCTCGATTCCGCCACCGCGAACCGTTGCGCCCAGAACCAGTCCTGCCCCAATAAGGACCAGATTCTTGATAATGTACTGCCCCTCAACAGTCGGGGAGTAGGGGATATGCTGCCAGGTAACATCCGGCAGGATAAAGAGCGGCAGCAACGTGCCGGGCATCTGCAAGAACAACAATAGCAGGGTCAGCCGCATGAATCTGCCGAATATCAACCCCAGGCCGATTACCATCTCCCAGAGGGCCAGAACCGGCATGAACAGGTCTGGATCGATGAAAAAGATCGTGTTGCGCACCAGATCTTCAGCCGGACTCAACCCGGGGAAAAACTTCAGAACGCCAAACCAGAGGAACACAATACCAAGGCCGATCCGCAGAATCGGGATGCTGTAGTGGGCAAGCCAGCGGGTGAGCGTGCGGTCTATGGGGTCGATGCGGGCTTCAAATGCCTCCTGTGCGGGCAGATGGTTCATGTCGATTCTCCTTGAGGTGGCCGCGGCCAACTTCAATGTTGTCTCGCGGAGCCTCGTTACGCCACAACCTCAAGGATACGTTCCGCTCGTGACAATTACGTGAAAAAGACACAGAGGTCGAGGAGGATGTCCAGGGCCTGCCGGAGCGCCTCACACTTCAAACGGAGCAACGAGGATGTCGTTCCAGTTGTCGTTGAGCGGCTGCACATCGAACTCCTCAATGAGCATACGAACGATCCGCTGAAAAGGCAGGTGGCCAATGGCGATGTGAAGCTTGGACAAGCTCTTTCCAAGTTCATGACCGTCCGGATCCAGAAGCACGGAACCAACATGGATATGTGGTTCAGGATTCTGCTCGTCATTGGGATTCCAATGGTAGACAAGAAGATCACGAAGATTGGTGTCCCGGATACTATACGACCAGGACTCGATTGCGACCCGAAATGGTCCCTTCGTATGATCATGGCGATTGTGGAGGGCTCGATACCCTTGAAAGAAGTAGAAATAGAGATCTGTTAGGTTCCCAGTGCGCCTCAGGTTCACCGTTCCTTGTTGGAGGGTAAAAACTCTCGGCACGTCGATCTCAATGGGCCGACGCGCTACATGAGGCTGTGTCACACAAGCAAGCGCGGCCTCCAGTGGCCGCGCGTAACTATCAATTGCTTGAGCTGCAGTTCTACTCGCCAAGGCGCCGCCGTTACTTAAAGTCCCGGATTAAGGGCAACACTATCACCATGGTTTCAATCCTCGGCTCCTGCCTACCCTCAGCATATTCACCAGCATCCCAGCGGCGCAGGAATTCGTCTCCACTGATATTCAAGAGATCTTGAGCCGTTTGATCGAACAGGTCAAAGGCCTCATCGTCGGTAAGTTCCTTGACGTTCATCTCTGACTGCGCCCCGGGCGTCGTGATGCTTTGTCTTAGAGACATGATGCCCTCTCTTTCGTTGGCAGTCACCTAATTGCATGATGACAAACAACTGCGCCCAGTATAACGTGAACGTGCCGGTGCCAAACGACAAACGGGCGATGGAAACCCACCGCCCCTCAGAATTCTGTCGTGGAGGCGGCTAGTCTCCGACGGCAACCTTGGCCAGGCTATCCGCTATGGCTTTGTTGAACACATCGATATCGCCCGGAACGCGTGACGTGATGAAGTTGCCATCCGTAACGAGCGCTTCATCGACATAATTCGCGCCGGCGTTCTTGACATCGTCGCGGATCTTGCTGACACAGGTGATGGTCTTGTAGCGGATGACATCAGCCGAAATCAACAGCTGCGCGCCGTGACAGATGGCTGCGACAGGCTTGCCACTCTCGGCAAAGT
>JACCZH010000046.1 GCA_013696045.1 Chloroflexia bacterium | reverse complement strand
GGTTTTCAAGCATCGGCAGGTCGGTGAGGAACACGGGCGGACCCGTAGCCTCGACTTTCGCGACAAGTGTTGTCAACGCAGATGCCGCAATCGCATCTTCGAACGCCTGGGCGAAATCGTCAACAGTTCTCACAGTACTTGTTCTCGCGACCCCTGAAGCGGCGGCGATAGCAGCAAGATCGCTTCCGGTTGAGGTCGCGGTTGGAAATCCACCAACTGAGAGAAGACTCTCGTTGTCGAAGACGACATGTATCAGGTTAGGCGGGGCATAGCGTGCCATGGTGGTCAGGCCGCCGAGGTTCATGAGCACCGAGCCATCGCCGTCCAGCACCACGACTTGCAACTCCGGCCGCGCGAGCGCGATTCCCAGGCCCATCGATGAGGCGAGCCCCATTGCGTGCAGGAGATAGAAGAAGTTCGGCCGGTGTCCCAGCGACTGTAGCTCGGCTGAGACGGCGCCCATGATTGTGACCACCACACACTCTTCAAGCCGTGGATAGATGGCATCGAGGGCATCTATGCGGAGCATTATTCCTCCCACATGAGATCGCGGCACAACAAGAGTGCGACCGGTTTTAACGCCGCATCGGCAAGATGCTGGGCTTTGCGGATGCGTGATTGCACATGATGGGGATCGTCCAGGCGATCATAGGGGATCCCCAGGCTGTCGAGTAGCGGAACCGTTACGCCACCTCCCTGGGTCTGCCACGGGTCGCGCTCTCCGAATTCACCACGGTAGCTTATGAGCATGAGCAGCGGGATCTTGTATAGATGAGCTAGTGAGACGATGCCGTTTATGCTGGCCAGGAATCCGTGATTCTGCATCAACATAGCCGATTTGACACCGGCCAGATGCGCTCCCGCGGAGATGCCGACTCCTTCTTCTTCCTTGGCCAGCCTGACGAGCGTCATCTCGGGATCGTCGTCGGCCATGCGAATCAGGTGCACCAGCCAGGTTTCCGGCAAGGCGGACATGAGATCGATCTCACACGATTTTAGCGAGCCGTAAATGAGCTCCGAGTTGCTGACGGATACAGGCATTATTCTTCGTTTCACCGTGTCTGGCAGGGATGCCATTCATCATTTCGACGTGATCGTAGAAGGAGCGGGTGGGTACGTCAAGGTGTCCGTGTGGCCATTCGTGATGTGGTGTACACTTACGGTTGCACTAAGGACGCGCGGTCCTCGCGCAGTAGTACGCCAATGAGCCCTCCGATCTAGCAGCATGGGGCACGTCGAGACGTACTAGCCGGCTCGACGGTTCCTGATGTCCATTTTTCTATGCTGCTCGATATGAGGATTTTTCAGGTTTGCAGACAACAATCGAACGTACTTTAATCGGCGAAATGCGGGATGTCCCATTCGCCTCGATGAACTTGAGCCGGGAGACGCTTGATGCTCTCAGGTCCATGGGTATCGACGATCCAACCCCTATTCAATCGAATGCGATGCCGCACTTGCTTCAAGGCAAGGATGTCATCGGTCAGGCTCGTACTGGCTCTGGCAAGACGCTTGCGTTTGCCATTCCGGCCATCGAGACCGTTGATCCAAAGCAGCGCGGCGTGCAAGTGCTCGTACTTACACCCACTCGCGAGCTTGCGGTGCAGGTTGGCAGCGTTTTCAATCAGGTAGCTGGCCGACGCGGTATCCAGACCGTGCTGGTTTTTGGTGGCCGTGGGATCCAGCCACAGATCGCCGCCATCCGCCGTGGCGCTCAGGTCGTCGTCGGCACACCGGGCCGCATCCTCGATTTGCTGCGGCAGAATGCGTTGCGGCTCGATGGGCTGCGAATGCTGGTGCTAGATGAAGCAGACGAGATGCTGGACCGTGGGTTCGCCCCCGATGTCGAGCGCATCATCTCGCACACTTCCAGCGACCGCCAAACCGCGCTCTTCTCGGCCACGTTGCCCGAGTGGGTGCAGAAGACGGCCAACAAGCATCTCCGCAACCCTGTAACTGTTCATGTTGATCCCAGCGGTGAGGATCGCGCCGAAATCGACCACATCGCCTACGATCTGCCTGACGGCGACAAGATGACAGCGCTCACCGACTTGCTGAATCTTCGTTCAGAAGGCTCAATCATCGTGTTTGGGCGGACGAAGCATGGCGTGAAGAAGCTCGCCAGCAAGCTCGAAGGGCTGGGTTATCCAGTGGCGGCACTACAGGGTAACCTGTCACAGAATGCCCGCGACAGGGTAATGGAGGATTTCCGCGCAGGACGGGTCCAGATCTTGCTCGCAACGAATGTTGCGGCACGGGGATTGGACATTACGAGCATCGCTCAGGTAATCAATTTCGACCTTCCGGAATCGCCGGAGCTGTTGACGCACCGGGTCGGCCGCACGGGGCGGATGGGCCGTGCCGGGCAGGCGATCACATTGCTCGGCCCGGAAGATGCCGCTAAATGGCGTCAGCTGGAGCGGGGCTTGGCGCATCGTATTCCCAGGGGGCGCTGGCCGGGCGCTCAGGCGGCAATTGATGGGACGGCGGAGGCAATGGGCTCTGCTTCGCCTGTCGAGCGGCGCGAAGTTAACCTGCCGCGATCCCAGCCGCGAGTTGAACGATCGGAATCGCCTCCTGTGCAGCGGCGGCATCAGGTAATCTGCCACGAGTGTGGCGAGCAGGCGCAGGTTCCATTTTCGCCGGATCCTTCACGTCCGGTATATTGTGGAGCGTGTTTTCAGGCGGAGAAACACCGGCGTCAACGCCGGACACCCCGGCAGTAAATTAGTTACAGTAGTCTTGACGGATTAAACGGCGCAGGCTTAGAGCCTGATTGTGAGGTGACATACGTGAGTCCATTGCGAATTCGACAGGCGATCATTCTCTTCTTTGTGGTTGGTCCTTTGGTGGCTACCGCCTACGCGATGTACCGGCTCTGGAACGAGTGGATAGGGTGGACCGAGCTCGGTCTCTTCTTCACGTTCTACCTCTTGACCGGTCTCGGCATTACCATCGGATTCCACCGCATGCTGACGCATCGGAGCTTTGAGACCGGGCCAGTGGCAAAGACCTTCTTTTTGATCCTGGCGTCGATGGCGGTCCAGGGCAAGGCAATCGACTGGGCAGCGAACCATCTGAAGCATCACGCGCACGCCGACGAGGAAGGTGATCCCCATAGCCCGCTTGAAGGATTCTTTCACGCCCATAGCGGCTGGCTCTTCAGCGCGCCGCCAGCGGACCGGGAGAAATACGGAAAGCGCTTCGAAAAGGACCCGATCATCGCCTTTATCGACCGGACGTTCTTGCTATGGGTCGGTCTTGGATTGATTATCCCGTTCATCATCGCTGGCTTTGAAGGCTTGCTCTGGGGTGGTTTCGTTCGCATCGTTGTTGTAAACCACGTGACCTGGGCTGTGAACTCGGTCTGCCACACCTTCGGCGATCGGCCATTCGACATCAAGGACGAGAGTCGCAACAACTGGGTGGTGGGCCTGCTGGCATTCGGTGAAGGCTGGCACCACAACCACCACGCTTTCCCGGCCATGGCATACCACGGCATGGGCTGGCGACAATTTGATCTGTCGGCGATCATCATCCGCACCATGGCTCGCCTGAAGCTGGCCTGGAATGTGAAGAACCCGTCCCCAGACCTTGTCGAGCGCCGACGTCGCACTGAGGCGACAACGACGCCTCCGTCCACGATTCCGGTGAGCGGCGATTAACGCGTTTCTTTCGCCAGCACCATACCGGCAATCCAGCCTGATTCGCGCTCGGCCACCAGGGCCGAGCGCCTTATTTTGCCGGCTTCATTGCGTGGCAACTCGTCGACAAACTCGTAGGTCTTGGGAGCCTTGTAAGACGCGAGGCGCTCGCGGCAATGTGCGTCTAATTCGAGTGCCGACGGTGGCATGGCTACGTCCGCGCTCTGTACGACAGCGTGTACACGACGTCCCCACTCCTCATCAGGCACACCGATCACCGCTACGTCAGCGAGACCTGGGTGATCGCTGAGCGCGGCTTCGACTTCCGCTGGATAGACGTTCGCGCCTCCGGTCACGATCAAGTCCACTCTCCGGTCCGAGATATAGAGAAATCCGTCTTTATCTATCCAACCGAGGTCGCTTATGCTCTTGAAACCGTCTGGGGTGGACCTGGCATCAGGAGCGCCAATGTATTCAAAACTCGGGGCGCGCCCGTCGATTGGGCGCATAAAGACTTCCCCGACCTCGCCGTCCTGGAGTTCGTGACCGGTCTCATCGAGGATCTTCATTTCGCAGCGTACTGGACGTCCGACGCTCCCGGGATGATCTAACCACTCGTCGCCACGGATGATTGTCGCCCCGATGCCTTCAGTTGACCCGTAGACTTCATAGACTTTCTCCGCCCCGATGAGATCAATCCAGAATCGCTTGAGCCAGTCCGGGCACGGCGCCGCGGAGCTTTGAATGGCTTCAATGCTGGAAAAATCGCGCTCATGGATGTTCGGTAGCATCGCGATGCGGCGCATGATTACCGGTGGAAAGTATGCGTAATTGACCTTGTAGCGCTCAATGAGGTCAACGGCATGAGCGGCGTCAAACTTCTCCATCACAACCAGTGTGTGCTCATTTGCTAGCCCGCTGTACGTCGCGAGAAAAGGTGAGTTGTGATACAGCGGAGCGGCCAGGAGCTGCGTCTGGCCGGCGCGCGATCCTGTGCCGCGGCTTCCGGATAGCGGGGTGCACGGGTGCCACGTGCGGTCCACAATGATCTTTGAACGGCCAGTCGAACCACCAGATGCGATGGCCTTTCCAGGATGGCGTGGATAAATCGGTATTGATTCCGTGGAATAGTCTCCGCTACGCTCCAGATCGACGTCAGTCAGGGTTGGGTAGGTGGTTTCGTCCCAGTCCGTGTAGACGATGGCTGGCTTCGCGAGACTTAGAATCTCGTTGCGCTCGCGCGCCGGAAGGGCGGCTCGCAACGGCAGAACCAGCGCCCCGAGTTTCCACGCGGAAATTGTGACGAGGACGTGTTCCGGCCGGTTCCACGCGCCAACGACAATCGTCGAGCGTGCATCCACCTCTCGTTCAGCCAACATGTGGGCAATCTGGTTCGATCTGGTTACCAGCTGACTCCAGGTGACGATGGTATCGCCACCGGCCACCGGCGCGAAGACAAGTGCAGGATCACCGGGACGCTGGGTGGCGATCTCATCAATTCGTTCGCCGAACGTTGGTACAAATGCTGCGTCGACTGAGCTCGATGACTCGGACACTCGTGTTGACCTTTCAACCTGATCTTCCGCCGCGTCTCAATAGGCTACGCTAGTCTGACCCACTGTGGCGCCGCACGTCAATAAGCATGAGATATGAGTCTTCAAATGTGCGAGACGATGCTCGCCTCACCTGTCGCCGGGCGACTGGGTTCGCGGAGCTCACTGAAGATTGCAAACAGCAAGGGGATCGGCGTGGTGGAACTGACCTGGAAGATGCGGCTCCCCCCATTTATGGTATAAGAACTATAGGCGTTGAGTGTAGGGAACACTCGTGTCAGTTGCGTGTATCCTATTGGCGCTTGAGGTTTACGCTGGGGACTCTACCATGGGGCTGCAGCTCGCGAGGAAGTCTCTGTCGCGGCTAACCGGACTGCTTGATATCCTTTGTGACACGCCTCAATTTCACCCCAAGGTGTCGTAGCTCAAGTCATTAAACGTCATCAGGAGGATTCCAAGAGTGCTGCAAGATCGACCTGCGAAGACGCGTTCTGAACCGGCTGCCATGGAAGGAACCAAACTCGACGAGGAAGCACGGGCTGTCCTCACCTGGTTGCTGGATGTCTGTGCTCGCAGCACGAGCTCCGAGGAGCAGGTCTTTATCTTCAGAGATTATTCGCGTCTCAAAAAGGCCTTAAGACGAGATAATCGTGGAGAAGTGAAGGCTGTTGGCATGAGTGACTTGTTGAGAGTCCACACCGAGCCGATGAATGCTCTCAGGAGCCATAACTTCATCCAGCTCCGCAAAGGACGCTGGCCCGGGAAGTGGTTCACAGTCAATTTCAAGGACATCAGTTAGGCTTTCGCAGCTCGGGTCAGCGGGACCCTGGGTACGGCAACAGCTCTCTACCTCACCTGAGCCACCTCTGGGTAAGTGATACGCTGAAAGAACGTGGAACCAACGGTTCCATGGCAAAAATGATGTACCTCACTTTGTCAACTTCACAGCGGAGGCCGTAACCATGAGCGATGGCACGAACAATCCCCGGGCAGAAGATCCGCGAATTCCAGACAAGACATACGACGAGGATGCTTCAGTCCGAGAGCGTAACACCAGCACTCCCGAAGCGACAGCGAACCGTGGAACCGGCGGAGGATCGCTGCGCATCCTTCTTTTTATTGCGGTAGCTGTGATTATCGTCTTCATCGTGGTGCTGCTGAGCGGGGCGTACGACCTCGGTGGAGATGCCCCTCAGGGAACCGACCTCAACGAACCGATTCCTGGAATGCTTACACCTGAGACCGTCCCATAGGTTCATCTCTCCATGCGGATTTCCAGGTGCTCAGGATAAAGGTGAGGAAAGCGGGACTCAATTTCGCTATTGTCGCCCTGTACCGGATCGTGTCGTTTGGTGCACACGTCTGCGGAATTCCGATCCCCAATCGTCATAATGATGGTGGCCGGTGACAGCACGTTGTGGCACATTTGTGACCTTGACGTGACCAAAGCGCTCCGCGTTGAGCTATCGATAGGGGCGCTGGAAACGCTTGGATGGGACGGATTCATTGCCTAATACTACAGTTACACTTCATGATTGAGCCGTGCCAGCCGGCGTCGGTAATGACTGCGTCGGGCGTGCGCTTGATGTCGGCGGCGCCAGTCCGACCACGCCAGCGTCCGCGCCGCTGGCGGAGCGCGTTGCCAGGCAAGCTGAGAGAGCAAGCGGCGCACTTCCGGCACCGTCAGCGGGATCAGGTCGTCGCTGAGACGCCCCCCTTTTCCGCGACGCGTGCGCGGATCACGGTCAGCAGAGCATGCGCGAACAGCGCCAGGGTGATGTGCCGGTACCAGCCAGCCCACTTGCGCACTTCATACTGATCCAGCCCGACCTCCCCTTTGGCCTCTTCGATGCAGGTTTCAATCGACCAGCGTGTTCCGGCCACCCGCGCCAGTTCCTGGAGCGTCGTCCCAGCGGGGGAGAAACACACGTAGAAGGCCAGGTCCTGCGGATCAGTCAGGCTGCGCCGGACGAGCAGCCAATGTTCCCAGCCCGGCTCACGCAGTGGCCGGATCACGACGCGCGTCCAGTCGGACCGCCGTGGTCCCTTGGCGCCGTCGCCCGCGCTCAGTGCGATCCAGGCATCCGCATTGCTGGCAGATGCGATGTCCGCTGCTGGAAGCTCCCACGGCCCCGGGTCGGTCCCGACCCACAGCGGCTCCGTGCGCTTGACCGCTAGGACAAACGGCTGGCGCTGTTCCTCCAGCCAGAGCCGCAGTCGCCGGTCGCCGCCATAGACTTCGTCCGCAGCCACCCAGCCAGCAGGCACATCCGCAGCAAGAGCCCGCTCCAACATCTGCCGCGCCAGCTGCGGCTTGGTCTGGAAGCTGATCTCCTCCGGCACGCCGGCTTCTTCCCGGCGCGCCGGATCGTCGGCCCACTCCCGGGGCAGGTAGAGCTCCCGGTCGAGAAAGGTGCGCCCGTGGCAGCTGGCGTAGGCCAGCAACACCCCGATCTGACAATTCTCAATGCGCCCGGCCGTGCCGGAGTACTGGCGCTTGACCCCGACCGACTTCGTGCCCTTCTTCAGAAAGCCGGTCTCATCGACGATGAGCACCGCCTCCGGGTCGCCGAGGTGCTCGACGACATAGGCGCGCAGGTCGTTCCGCACCGCAGCGGCATCCCAGTGCGCGCCGGAGAGCACGCGCTGCATGCCGGTCGGCGTCGGTTCCCCCGCCTGCTCGGCCAGTTGCCAGCCGTTCTTGCGCTCGATTGGACTGAGGAGTCCCTGGAGATAGGAGCGGACCCGTTGGCGCGGTTCGCGACGAACAAACTGCGGAGCCAGGCGGGCGTGGACGACGTCCAGCTCCGTTGCCCAGTCCTGGACGGTCGTCTGATCGATGGTTATGGACATCACGGCTCCTTTCCGGGTCAACCATGATGCCACCTCTTGCCGACAACTGCAACTGTAGTACTAAGGACTGGCACGTGCGCATCACCGACATACTTGGCGCGATTGAGAAGATCGATCGGTACATCGGCGATCTTGACTTCGATTCGTTCTGTGAAGACGATAAAACAGCGGGCGCCGTGATCCGTAACATTGGTGTCATTGGCGATGCTATCAGAATGGTACCCGCTGACATTATGGAACGTTACCCTGACGTCGCGTGGTCCGAACTCTGGGGAATGCGGAACGTTGTCATCCACCAGTATTCATCAGTCGATCTAGAAATCGTCTGGGGAACCATACGGATCGATCTTCCACTTCTCAAGGCACAGATGCAGCATATACTCGACACCGCCGAATAAACCATCATCAGTACACAGAAAAACAGGCGACCCATCTGGGCCGCCTGTTTCTTGTCTGGTCGAAGCTTGGTCTAGCGGATGCGGCGCGCCGTGTAGTAGCGCTCGCCCCAGTAGGATTCGTCCATGCCACTGATTAGAACGCCTGTGCGCTCGCTGCCGGCGTGGACAAACTGGTTGTTGCCGATGTAGATGCCACTGTGCGACAGCCCCCACTTATAGGTGTTCTGGAAAAAGACCAGGTCACCTGGTTGAAGACTCCCTCGATCGACGTAGGTTCCGGACACGGCCTGGACTTCCAGGGACCGTGACACCGACGTGTCGAGGATATTGTTCAGCACGTACGAAGTATAGCCGGAGCAGTCAAACCCAGCCGGCGTCGTGCCTCCCCAGACGTAGGGGAGTCCGACGTAGCGCAGCCCTTCGGCAACGATCGCGTCGCCGACGCTGTTGGTAACGACTGGCGCCACTTCTTCCTTTTCCGGCTCCTCAACAACCTCGACCGCTCCAACGGCCGCGCCGCCGGTCGGCTCGGCGTCGGTGTAGACCAGATAGCCGCCATGCACCCAGCCGGTCATGCTGTTGAACTCGACCTGGTACCACGGACTACCTGAGCTGTCGTAGATCGGTCCATCGAGAACCGCGACCACGGAGCCATCGCGGATGACCGTGATCACACCGGCGCTGTAGCCAGACTCGTAGCGCATGTTGATGCCGCCACCGCCGGTGCCGGAAACTTCGGCGCGCACGCCGGGAGTCAGGCTGTCGTCAGCGACTGGTGTCGAAACAACTGGCTCAGCGACCGGCACTTCCGCGGCGGGTTGCTCGGCAACCGGCGCCTCGGCAACAGCCTCACTGTCACTGAAATAGCTCGCCATGCTGTAGCCGACGATGCCCTCGAACTCAACGTTGTACCAGGCGGAACCGTCGGATCCATAGATGTCGCCCGCGAGAATGTTGACCGCTGCTCCTTGTGGAATCACGGCCAGCGTCTCGGAATCAAGCGAAGCGGCAGTGCGGATGCGCAGCCCATAGCCGTCAGTGCCCACCACGTACCCGGTCCAGCTTGCGCTGGTGGTTCGCGCGCTCTCAACGACAGCTTCAGAGCCACCTGAGCTTCCAGCATCTCCGACGAAGTTCGTGTGAACCCAGCCCTCGACGCCCTCGAAATTGATGAGCATCCAGGATGCTCCGTCGTCGCCCGTTACCGGGCCATCGACGATTTGTACTGTCGTGCCTTCGTGCAGTGTCGTGATGATTCCGCCTCCGGTTGAAGCGGATGCTCGAACGTTCACCCCATCGCCGCCAGTGTTGACGACTGTGGCGTAGCTCCCTGGCGGGAGCGCGAGGTAATCGGAAATGATCCAGCCTTCAGTGCCAGCAGCGGCAACGTAGTACCAGTAAGAACCGTCGTCGGCCATTACCGGTCCATCAAGCACCGTTACAGCAACACCTTCGTTTAACGTCGCAATCACCGATCCGCCAAAGCCGATCGAGTCGCGTACGTTAACGCCAGACCCCTGGGTATAAGAAACCTGGGCGGATTCGCCAAGTATCAAATTCAGATCTGCGGTGGCTGGGATTCCGAGCGCCAGACTCATGATCGCGGCTACGGTGAAAGCCTGTAGCCCGCGACTGCGTCGAATGCGACTCAATCGTATCCCCTTTTCATCACACCCACAGAGGACACCACTCGCGGACCAATACTCCCGGCAAAGTAACCAAGGTCAGTCCGTATAGCGATTGGTGCTTTGGCGCGCCGCCTACTACAACGACGCTCCCCTCCTCAGGTTAGCCCTCAACAACCCCGCACAGTACCGCGTCGCTGCGGCCCCACCTGCTGCGCGTTTCCGGGTGCTCTCGTGTTACCACGAAAGTCTTTGCGCTCGATGATCGCGCCCCCCACAGGCGAAACATCGATTGGACCCACATGCTCCCGATGCGTGCCACCAGTCAATGGTGGCATCGGGTGCACATGTGGAAAATCCAGGACGCCATTGTCTCAGGACTGCCGGACCTTAACAAGAAAAAACGAAGATGTCAACCTGACCCAAACGTTTGGGCTACCAGCCGCGGTCGTCAACGTTCTGAATTCTGCGTGAAAGGTAGCCGTCACTGCGGCCAACACCAAGGCCAATGACCGCGGCCAGCCAGCTTATGACCGCCAGGGTGAGCAGCAGATAAAGCGCCCCGGAGAGAAGCTCCTGTTGACTCTCAGGCCTGGAGGCCACTGCCAGCACGACGCAGCTCACCAGCGCCGCTACGGTCGACAGCACCAGCATGATTGTCACCCGGCGTTGCCCGATACCATGTCGCAGGAAGAAAGCGTCGCCCATCCCAATGCCTGTGGCCACGACCGGAACAAGCAGCCAGACCAGCGCCATAAGTATCGCAGCGAACGACCCAACCGCAGCCCAGCCACTCCCGGCAACCCCACCACCGAGGCTCACCGCAAGAGCCGCCAGCCAGGCGCCACGACGCAGGCGCACCGGGTCGCGCAACACTCGCGATATCAGTGAAGGCGATGTAAACTCTGGCTCCTTCATTAGTGGACGTGCCGCGTGTCATCAAGGCACGGGCTTGGACGGACCGGCACACCTGCCTGGTGTAGATACTCTTTCGCCTCGGCAATGCTGTAGGTTCCAAAATGGAATATCGACGCCGCGAGCACGGCGTGAGCGCCACCCTCGGTGAGTCCTTGCAGCAGGTGCTCCAGTTGGCCCACACCGCCCGAGGCAATCACCGGTACCCCAACCGTATCCGCGACAATGCGCGTCAAACCGAGCTCGTAGCCCTCAAGCGTTCCATCCGCGTCGATGCTATTGAGCAGAATTTCGCCCGCGCCAAGCTCGACCCCACGCCGTGCCCACTCGACTGCGTCGATGCCGGTCGGCTTACGGCCGCCGTGGGTATACACCTCCCAGGAACCGGGGCCCGAGCTGCGCGCATCTATTGAAAGTACGATGCACTGGCTACCAAAGCGGTTGGCTCCCTCTGCGATCAGCTCTGGACGTGCGACAGCCGCCGAGTTGACCGCCACCTTGTCCGCTCCGGCCCGCAAGAGGGTGTACATGTCGTCTGTTGTGCGGATACCGCCACCGACAGTCAAGGGAATAAAGACTTGCCTGGCCGTGGCTCGCACCACATCGACCATCGTGGCCCGGCCGTCACTTGTCGCGGTGATATCGAGAAAGGTAATCTCGTCCGCGCCGGCCTTGTCATAGGCGGCGGCCAACTCAACCGGATCGCCCGCGTCTCGCAGCCCAACAAACTGCACGCCCTTGACCACGCGGCCATTATCCACGTCCAGACAGGGAATGATTCTCCGGCACAGTGTCAAGTCACGCCCTCCATATGATCTCGTTGGCTGGGACGGCTCGGCCCATCGCGGGACAGCTCCGCCTCAGCCGCGCGCCGGCCCTCCACCGCGATTTCGAGCTCTTCCTGGATCTGATCATAGCGCTGGCGCACCTTCAGCTCTTGCAGGTGCCAGAGCTCACGTCTCAGGCGCACATCAGCGTCCACCAGCTCGTCGAGCCGCATATCGATCATGTTCATCCGGTAGGCCAGCTCGCGATCGGCATCGTTCAGGCCGTCGAAGCGCTCGGTCAGCCGCTCGTAACGTTGCTCGCTGTTCTGACGCAAGTCGCGCACGCCGATGTCCAACTGCACTCGCAGCTCGTCAATGCGCTCTCCGAGCAGATCATCACGCTCGTTAGACTGGCCGTAGTAGCGTGTGATCTCGCCATGGATACGCTCGTCAACCCGGCCGAGCTCTTCCAGGGCTGGATCGATGTGACGAATTGAGTCCCGGACCTCGCTTATCTGGGCATCAAGCTGGCCAAACACCGGCCGGATCTCATCGAAGCGCACCACCAGGTTCTCGATCTCCTGGTTGGTTTCCGCAACCCTCCGGCGGACTTCCTGCTCGACGATACGAATACTGTCCTCAGACTTGAGGATGTCGCGTTGATTCTGCTCAAGATCGGTTCGTAACGAGGCGATTGAATCCCGGGCAAGCTGGATAACATCGTTGTTGCGTTCGGCAATGGCCGAGACGTGCTCGATCTGGCTACGCACCTCTTCATAACGCCG
>JACCZH010000182.1 GCA_013696045.1 Chloroflexia bacterium | reverse complement strand
CTGAAATACAGTCTAGACACCCCACCGGGACGTCTCTACAACAACGTTCAACCGAGTTCGAAAGCATGAAGGAAGACCACATTCATGGAATCAAGCGCCGAAACCACAGCGATCACTCCGGCGGAGCTCGTCTCCCGGCTGGAGACCATCCGGTCACGGGTGCTGCCGATTCTCGAAGCGACCAGAGCCGCCTATGTTGGCCGTGTGCGCAACGGCTACCCGACATTGATTGACAATGTGCAGCGCGGCGGGGTGTTTGGCTTAAACCTTGACCCGGGTTTCGGCGTCTATTTCATGACCGACGGCCAGACGCTCTTTGCCGAGATCCACCGGGTTTCGCTGCGCACCGACACTCTCTCGGCAGCCAACTACGAGAAGTTCAGCGGCTCCCCGGTTCAGGATCGCCGCGAGATCGACGAGAGCTGGAACGATCTCCAGTTCCGCAACCTTATCTCCGAGCTGCTCTCGCTCTGGAACACCCAGCAGACGGTTGTCTACCGGGTGGATTCGTAAGAGGTGAGACTTCAACCCCAGAAAGAGGCCCTCACCCCCAACCCCTCGCCCCCGCAGGGGCGAGGGGAGTTAGATCCGAGAGTCATTGTTTCGGTGATGCCCCCTCTACCGCACACGGCGGGGCACCCTCTGGGTCGGGTCGGGGGTGAGGGCCTCTTCTCTATTCCTTGACGATCCATTCGTCCAACGAGCGGCCGTAGGAGATTAGCCCGCCGTCTCCGAAGAAGAGCTTGACTTCTTTCTTGCTGCTCTCGATGGAATCCGAGGCGTGCACGAGGTTGCGGCCGATAGTGATGCCGAGGTCACCACGGATCGTGCCGGGCTCAGCCTCGGCTGGCTTGGTGGCGCCGACGGTCTTGCGCACCGCGTCGATGACGGACGGACCCTCAAAGACGCTGACAACAACCGGCCCCGAGGTGATGTAACCCACCAGATCCTCATAGAATCCTTTACCCTGGTGCTCGGCATAATGCTGCTCGGCCAGGGAGCGGTCGATTTGCATCAGCTTGAGCGCGACCAGCTTCAGCCCGCGCTTCTCAAAGCGTCCCAGCACCTCGCTTACGAGACCCCGTTCCACGCCGTCTGGCTTGACAATGATGAGCGTCCGTTCCATGAACCCTGTCCCTTCCCTGTTCCTGAAAATCCGCTAATAGATGCCTGAAATGAAGAACGCGCCGGTCAAGATGACCAGCGCGAAGGGTATCACAGGGCTTCCTGAACTAAACGCTTATCGCATCCTCAATCGACTGGAGCTGGCCGGTCATGAGCTCGCGAATGCTATCCTGGTCAATGCCAGGCTCGGAGAGGACGATCAGGCGCATCTCGCGGCCACGGGCGACGTGCAGGGCTCCGGTCTCCGAGCTTGTCGTCCAGTAGTTGGCGATATCGCTCTGGTCCTCGCGGTTGGCAGTCGAAGCGGCGATGAGCTCGGCGTCTTCGGTTGCGACCGCGACCGAGGCGACCAGCAACCCGTCGAGTGAGGTTGTTAACACACCCAGTACGCCGCGATATTCAAGTAGCTCGAGCAGCTGGTTTTCCACGGAATGTCCCCTCGTAGCGGCGCAATGTATACGCCTGTTCGGCCCTCGGAAGTCCAGGCAGGGCGCAATACATTGCGCCGCTACGCCAATATGTGTACGTCACTACGGCCCTGCTACCCGCGAAGCCGGCGACGGACGGCCATGGCGGACGCGGCGTGGCTGCTGGCCAGCGACACCGCGCCTCGGCGTCGATAGAGATCCGCCAGCAAGCGGTGGCCCATTTCAGCGTGCTGCTCCTGCTCAATACAGGCGTTGAGCGCGCCGATCACGTCGTCGGCGCGATATGGAGCATTGCGGACGAGCCAGCGGTATTCGCCGTATGCCTCATCGATATTGCCACGCTCGCGTAGCGCCTCAGCCAGCCACCAGTGCAGCTCATCGTCATTCGGGGCTGCCTGGAGAGAAGCTCTTAATGTGTTGATGTCGCGGCTCGCTCCGGTGCCAACGACGAACTCTTCCCCGGCCGGCGCGGCATCAAACCATCCAGCCGGCTGCGGCTCTTGCTCAACAACTGGCTCCAGCTCTTCTTCAACCAGTGGCCGGTCGCCGGAAATCGTGCCCTGGCCGACCAGGTTGGTCTTGGCAGCCCGCACGCGCTCGAACAGGTTTTCGTCGGTCACCAGCTTTTCAGGATCAACGTTGCGGAAGAGTCCGGTGGTTGGCGGATGGGCCTCAGCAGCGTGTTCCTGATCACGCGCTGCCAGGGCATCGGAGGCAGATGTTTCCGCTGCTGCAATGTGCTCGTTGTACGCATCTTGCTCGGCGCCGATCTGGCGGGTCACGTTCAGCGACGTGTCACCGTCCCGATCGTCAACCTGTCCCCGGGCCGGAGGAAGGTTAAATGCGGCCAGCTCGGCCTCTTGCCTGGCGGGAGCGTCGTCCTGGAATGCGGTCGTCCAATCGATCGGTGAGGTGGACTGGGACGTTGTATCAGTTTCTTGCGTTGCTGGTGGGGTTTCCTCAACCGTGGATGCGTCTTCGGACGATAGTAACGCCTCGAAATCTTCGTCGCTTGGCACGGCCGAACCGCCGGGGTTGGACTCCCAGGGAAGCGACGCGAACGAGAACGGTTGCTCAGCCTTCTCATCGTCGTCGAACTCTTCCATGGAGAATGGCTGAAGGCTATCGAGCAGATCTTCGTCGTCTAGCGTGACAGTCTCCACTACAGGCTGGGCCTCGGGCGTGACGCCGGGCTCGCCAGCAGCGTCGATATCCGCTTCGGTGACGAGCTCGCTGTCGTCCTCACCAAACGGCCGGTATTGCGGCAGGCGCGAGGTGTCATCCTCAGTCTCGAAATCAAACGGCGCGATGCCCAGATCGTCGGCCGCCCGTAGCCGGTCAGTGTGGCCGGTCGTTATCGGCACGGCACGGGCGATCTCGTCGTCGATGCTGTCCCAGTCCTCGGTTAGCCGCGCCAGGTCGTCGATATCCGGCGCTCGCTCGCCTCCTTCGGCTGCCGGGTCGCGATCGTGCGCCGGCTGGCCAGTCATCTCTTGCCGGCTCAGTGGGTCAAACGGTGTCAGTCCTTCGTCGCCGAGTTCCTGTAGCACCGTTGTGTAGCCGGACCCGGCATCAGCAGGTGGAACCTCCGGTTGTGGCTCGTCAACTGGCTGCTCTCCGGCACGGCCCAGGACGTTTGCCACATCATCCTCCAGTGCGGAGGTCAGGTTGCTCAGGTGGTCGGCTGCGGTGCCTTCGTGCGGGAAGGGCGACATGAGATCGCTGAACAGGTCATCGCCAGAGTCTGCCAACAGGTCGTTCTCGACCGTCGCCAAGCGGTCGATGTCTTCCTGCTCGGCGCCGAACTCCTCAATCGCCATCGGCTCAATATCGCCAAACTCGGCGTTCAATGCGGAGAAGTCATCGTCCGCCGCGTCTGGTTCCATGTCTGCGGATGGGGAGTCACTCTCATCAGGCTCCGGCTGGAGACCGAAAACCGCCTCATCAATGCCGGTGCGGTAAATTGACGGTGCGTCGTCCGGGACGGTGTCAATTGGAAGTGGCGATGTCAGCTCAGCCGTTTCGAGGTTCTCCATCGTCATCTCCGCGGAGTCGTCCACGGCGGTCTCGAACTCAGCAACCTCGGAGCCAAACTCTTCAGCGCTAATCGGCTGGAGGTCTTCGATGTCCTGGGGGTGTTGCTCTGTCCGCGATGGCTGGTAGCCGAAATCTGGCGCGGGAGCGATGTGTGGACGTTCGGCAACAACCGCGCTGGCGGATTCGTTCACGAACGGCATCGCGTCAGTCGCCAGCAACAGCGCGGCGCTGTCAGCATGCGCGTTGCGCGACAGCATGATTGCAGTGATCGCTCCGTCGGGATCGACCGCGCGGACACGGGCGCGCAGGTCGGCCGCTTCGGAGCTGTGGCCGGTGCGCCCCTCAATGTCGGCCAGAATCACCAGCGCCTGGATGGCGACCGGGGTATCTTGTAGGACCTCGCGGCAGAGGTTGGCGGCATCATCTTCCTTATGAAGGAGCCACAACGTTTCAGCCAGTCCCAGCTTGAGATCAATGCGGTCCGGCAATTCAGCCAGCGCCCCGCGATATTCGACGGCGGCGCGTTGCAGGCGGGCAGTGTTGGCGTAGATCTGGGCCAGGGCCGCACCGGTAAGCTGCGCTTGCCCGTCCGCGCCGTAGCGCCGGGTGGCGATGCGGATGACAGGATCACGCAGTTGCGCGTAATTCGGCGCGAGCTCCCAAGCTACCTGGCAAAAGGCGAGCGCGTTGTCGAGTACATTCTGCTCTTCGGCGATCAGCCCCAGGCCATGGTAGGCCCATGGTTGGCGCGGGTCACGCAATAAGGACTGCGCAAAAGCTTGTTCGGCGTCGGCGGTCTGTCCCTGCTCAAGATAGGCCTCGCCCAACACCCGGTATGCGGCGGCATAATCAGGAAACTGGTTGATGAGCTGGTTGCAGGATTGAATCGCGGCGCGATAGTCACCGCCTTCGATAGCCTGGCGCGCCTGCTGGATTGCATCGGAAATGGCGATACTCATGCTGGTCCGTTCCTCGCGTATCTCATCAATCAGAATCGCAAACCACCTGCAACCCGGCCTGAGGCAAGCTCTTGTGTGGCTAGCCCATTATAGGAAGTGTGGCCGGAGACTCAAACGGGAAATCGGTACCTAATCGTACTCGAATACGCGTCGTGGCCGGAACAGCTCGAGGTCAGGAACATTGGGCCTGGCAGCGCTGAGCCGTATTTGGTTTCTAGCTCGCCGGCTTGTCTCGCGCCTCGTTATCTTCCTCTTCAGGCGGCCTGGGTTTGTAATACGACGCCGGGCCACGTCCACGCTTCTCGACGG
>JACCZH010000009.1 GCA_013696045.1 Chloroflexia bacterium | reverse complement strand
CACGAGCGCGACCGCCGCGCCAACGGCATCCCGCTGCATTCCGAAGTCATCGCCTGGTTTGATGGCAAGACCGGGGAGTTGGGGATCGCGAAGCTGGAGCGGATGACATAGCAGGAACTATCTTTGGTGACGTAGCCGCACAATGGATTGCGCTTTTCATACCCCACCCAAGCGTTTTGGTGGGCGACAAGGCGCAATTCATTGCGCGGCTACAAAGCTGAACGCATGTTTTGCCTAGACTCACCCTAACCCGTCCCTGACCTTTGTTATACTTATCACGTTGGCAACGGTCGTCAACTAACGGTCGGGATCGACTCCGGTCGATCAAACGAGCATATATTCCCACACACCTGTCGCAAGTGATGTTGCGGATTGCGTCCCGGGAACTGAGATTTTGCCAGTTCTCGTTTTGACGCTTTTGTCTTGTGTCTGTCGTGCGTCACGGCCATGCGGAAGCATCGTTTGCCGTGTTGCTCGCCACCGGGCTTTGCCATTCCGGCCAATAGCAAGACATGTCAGGCGTCCGGGTTTGTATCCACGAAACACGATGATTTTGAAGGAAAGGTACCTACTGAATGACACGTATACGCTCGCCGCGCGGCTTATTGCTGATCGGTGTAATGATTTTTTCGCTGGTCCTGGCATCCTGTACGGGTGACAGTAATGAGGATTCAAACGCGACTGAAGGAATGAATGGCGCCGAGGGCGCGGCCGCTTTAGATGGGCCGATTACGTTCGCCGACCTCGACTGGGTTAGCCCGGTTGTCCATAACCGCGTTGCCCAGTTTATCCTTGAAAACGGCTACGGGTACGAGACAGACGCGGTATTCGGAACCACTCAGCCGCTCTTCCAGGGCATGGTTCAGGGCGATATTGATGTGACCATGGAGATTTGGCCCGAGCAACTACCGCCGTTCGAGCCAGCGATTGCAGACGGCGATATCGTCGACCTTGGAGAGAACTTCCCCGAGGCGGTCCAGGGTTGGTGGGTTCCGACCTACATGATCGAGGGTGACGCTGAGCGAGGCATTGAGCCGATCGCCCCCGACCTGCGCTCGATAGACGACCTGCCGCAGTATGCCGATCTCTTCCAGGATCCCGAGGATCCGAGCCAGGGCCGGATCTACAACGGCGTTCCAGGCTGGGAGTTGACCGAGATTAATGAGGCCAAGATTCAAGCTTATGGTCTTGATGAACACTACAACTCGTTCCTGCCGGGCTCGTCAGCTGCTCTCATGACATCCCTGACGAGCGCATACGATCAGGGCGAGCCATGGCTCGGTTTCCTGTGGCAGCCGCACTGGATCTTCGCCGAAGTCGAGATGACGAAGCTCGAGGAGCCGGAGTACACCGAGGAGTGTTGGGAACAGGTCTATGAGGGCGAAGTGGCCTGCGCCTATCCCGAAGTAGATGTTCACATTTCGGCCAACGCCGATTTTGCCGAGCAGGCTCCGGAGGTCATCGAGTTCCTGGAGAACTATGAGACGACCAAGGAGCAGACGAACGCGGCTATGTTCTACATGGAAGAGAATGGTGTTGAGGCTGATGCGGCGGCCATCTGGTTCCTGCAGGAATATGAGGAGCAGTGGACCGGGTGGGTTTCGGCGGACGTTGCCGAGAAAGTAAAGGATGCGCTGAGCACCGCGCAAGGCTCCTAAAACCCAGAACCCAGAGAACACGAGCGGCCGGGGACAGTAGTCTCCGGCCGTTTTGCGTTCATGAAATCTCCGTGGTTTCCACGATTGATCTTCCACCATTGGGGTTTATAGTGAACACAGTACTTGCACATTCATTTATGGAAGGTGGGCGGAGATGTCCGGGCAATCCCAAACTCGCGAAATGACAGACACGCGCGTTGTTATCGACCATTTCAATGAGGTCTTCAACGCACACGACGTCGACGCCATTATGTCCATGATGACTGACGATGTCGTGTTTGAGAACACCTCCCCCGCCCCGGATGGCACCCGCTACGAAGGACAGGCCGCGGTGCGAGGATTCTGGGAGGAGTTCTTCACATCATCCCCCGACGCTGCCTTCGAGGCAGAGGACATGTTCGTCGCCGGCGACCGCTGCCTGGTGCGCTGGGTCTACAGCTGGGGCGACGGCCACATCCGCGGCGTGGATGTTTTCAAGGTTCGAGATGGCAAGGTGGCAGAGAAGCTGTCGTACGTGAAGGGATAGGCGGCCACTCGGCAACGCAGGAGCACGATAGCCGGTCAGGAGACGGCAGATAATGGAGCACCAACCTGGACAGTCGTAATCGTTGTCGTGACATCTCCTGGGACCGGGCGTCCCTGGTCGACTAACGACTCGATATAGAGGTCGATGACCTCATGTGCATTGGCAATCGCCTCGACAAGGGTGTCACCACAGGTGAAACAGCCATCAAGGGCGGGGACAACCACGTTGTATCCAGTGCCATCCGGTTCTTCAGTGATCACAATGGAGTACGACGGCATAGGACACCTCTTCTATCGCCTGAACTCGTTTGGGTCGATGCCTGCTGTCCGAAGAATGTTCAGAAATGTACCGGAGGGGAAGCAACTTCGCTGCATGGACAGGCACCGATGGCGATTGTTCTTCCTTCGTCAGGATAGTATGGCTGCCACGATGACGGTCAATAGTCCAGCCTCGCCGTTCCAACTCTGACACCAATTCCTTTCCTGACAAAGGGATTAGCCTCGGAGTGATCCGTAGCCCTTCTTCGCCGGATGATTGACGCTGATGTGCCCACACCATACCAGGAGGGCAACTCGAGCATGAAAACCCGGTTGCCCTCTTACACAGTGCGGATCAGCATGGAAGCCTCGGCATCACGGCTTCAGCACCACCTTGACACACTCGTCTTCCTTGTCGCGAAACATGCTATAGCCGTTGGGGGCATCCTCAAGCTTCATATGGTGGGTGATGATGAAGGACGGCTCGATATCGCCGTTCTGGATGCGTTCGAGCAATGGACGCATGTAGCGCTGCATGTGGGTCTGTCCGGATTTCAGGGTCAGCGCCTTGTTGACAATCGCGCCCATCGGCATGGAGTCGATAAACCCGCCGTACACGCCGGGAACGGAGACCGTGCCACCCTTGCGGCAGGCCTGAATTGCCTCGCGCAGGGCGTTGGGGCGGTCGGTTTCGATCTTGGCCATCTGCTTGGCCTTGTCCAGCATCGCCACCGGGGATGTGCCGTGCGCTTCCATGCCGACAGCGTCGATGCAGGAGTCCGGACCTCGTCCTCCGGTCAGGCTCTTGAGCTCTTCAACAACGTCGGTGTCTTCGTAATTGATGGTCCGCGCCTTGCCCTCGGTCTCGGCCAGGCGCAGCCGTTCCGGGAAGCGGTCGATGGCGATGACCTGCTCGGCGCCCAGCATGTAGGCGCTCTTGATCGCAAACTGGCCAACTGGTCCAGCGCCCCAGACGGCAACAGTATCTCCAGGCTCGATGTTGGCATTTTCCGCCGCCATATAGCCGGTTGGGAAGATGTCGGACAGGAAGAGCACCTGATCGTCGGTGAGCCCACCATTATCGAGCTTCAGCGGCCCAACATCGGCAAACGGCACACGGGCATATTCGGCCTGACCGCCGGCATACCCACCGAGCATGTGTGAGAAGCCAAAAAGCGCGGAAGGGGAATATCCGTAAAGCTTCTCGGCCATCCAGGCATTGGGGTTCGAGTTGTCACACAGCGACCAGAGCTCTCGCTGGCAGAAGAAACACTGGCCACAGGAGATTGTGAACGGCACAACGACCCGATCGCCGACCTTGAGCTTCTTGACTTCCTTGCCAACCTCAACCACTTCGCCCATAAACTCGTGGCCCAGGATGTCGCCCTTCTGCATCGTCGGAATGTAGCCATTGTAGAGGTGCAGATCCGAACCACAGATCGCCGTCGAGGTAATCTTCACAATCGCGTCATGCGGGTTGATGATCTGCGGGTCAGGAACGGTTTCGACCCGAACATCGTTCTTGCCATACCAGCAGAGTGCTTTCATGGAAACAGGCTCCTTCTTTGAAAAAGTGGTGCTTTGACAGTCATGCTGAACCGTCACCCGCCGCGGGGCTGACCCTCCGTGCTCGGAACCTCGCCGGCTTCCAGGGTTTGCTTGAGCCGTTGCAAGTCGGCGTGTACCTGTTGGCTGGGCTCCTCCTGGAACAGCTTGGCGAACATCGCGCCAGCTACGCCGCCCGGCGGCATGTACTCCATCTTCACATGCACCTCAGTGCCACGGTCGCCCGGCGCTTTCTCGAAGCGCACCGAGCCAGCACTCTCGACATCGGCATCGCCGATCGAACGCCAGGCGATGAGGCGGTTCTCTTCTTCGTTGATGATCTCGGCGTCCCACTCGACCGTCTTGCCAAGCGGCGCCGAGGCTACCCAGTGCGAGCGCTTGCCATCCTGAACGGTGACCGATTCCAGGTGTGACATGAGACGAGGCAGATTCTCGAAATCCCGCCATAAACGGTACAGTTCCTCGACCGGCTTATTAATCGTCACCGCCCGATTCACACGGATAGAGTAATCGGCATCGATGCCGTTTGACTGCTGCATCGGCCAGTGGCCCGTGAGGGCGTGATATGCGACGCTGCCGCCGACCGCGGCGAGTCCCATCCCCGGTAACGACCGGCGACTGAGGCCCACGAGGACGAGGGCTCCGCCACCAAGGGCATATAGCAGCCGCTCGTTCGAGGCGGTGTCACCGTCTTGATGCTGGTTATAGCGCGTCATCTGTCGCTCGCGCGCGGATGTCTCTGTCACTGCTCTCCACCATTCTGCACAACACAATTCAACACATGATGGTCTGTCTTCACTGTATCAGGATCGGGGAAGTCATTCGTTCTCATACCGGGTCAATTACCGGATCGTCCGCCGCGCCAGGTAGACCTCGCTCTGGTACCGGACCGAAATTATGTCATCCGTATCAGCGAACGAACGAACCAGGTCTCGGACAACAGTAACCGTCTTGTCCTCACCAAGCTGCCGGACAACCTGTTGCAGCCTTGAAGAGGAACGCGTCATGCCAATAAAGCCTTCGACCGTCATCGGGCGCTCCCAGCCAATGAACACCGGCGGGTCGACCGCTAACCCGTCGACGGCACGCAGCTCCGTGTGGATGTCGAAGGCGCGGTAATTTCGGTCATACGCAGGGCTATTTTGTTCGAGGAACGCCTCGTAAGCATCCAGAAACGGACTTGCGCGCCAGTCGCGATTATTCTGCAGGATTGCCAGTGTGCCTCCGGGGAGCAGAACCCGATTTGCTTCGCGGTAGAAGGCCGGGCGATCAAACCACTGCACGGCCTGAGCGACAATCACGCCAGAGAGCGCTCCATCACTAAACGGCATGTTCTCAGCGGTCGCTTGAATGTAGGTGATGTTCAGGCCCGGTTCAGTTGATTCAGTAGCCTGCCGTCGCATACTTTCGCCTGGCTCAAGTCCGATGACCTGAAAGCGCTCATCAAGAGAATGACGCAAGAGGCGCGTGGCAATACCGGTCCCCGCGCCTGCGTCAACAACAACGCCTCTTCCGGCATGATTCCCTGCCTCCAGGTGCTCGCGCAGCGCTCCCATCAGCTGGTGAGGATAACTCGGACGATGGCGATCGTAATCAACCGCCAGTTTATCGAACTCGCTCCCGGCGCCTGACATACTGTCTCCTTCTGTCTGGCATACACTCCACCTGCAACGCATGATGCTCCTACCCCTACTTTACGGGGCTCTGGACGTGAGCCCGGGTTGGAGAATCCTGTGTGCGAGATACGTAGACATCCGGGGATCGGGTAGGATGAGAATCAGGCCACAATCAGGACCGGTGACGCGTCATACACCCAGACAGGACAATATCCGTGACCCAACGGCAGGAACAGCTCGTGAGTGCCTGGACCGATGTCCACGGACGCAAGGTTCACACTCGCGTCGCGACGAGAATCGATCTGCCTGGCCGGCCATCGGTGGTGCTGGTCCACGGGCTGGTGGTGTCAAGCCTCTACCTGGTTCCAACCGGAGAGCTGCTGGCGCCGCATTTCAACGTGTACATTCCGGATCTACCCGGCTTTGGCAAAAGCGAGAAGCCACCAAATGTCTACACCGTGGAGCAGCTTGCCGACTGGTTGATCGCCTGGATGGACGCCATCGGGCTGGAGAGGCCGGCGTTCCTTGCCAATTCAATGGGCTGTCAGGTGATCGTTGAGGCCGCCGTGCGGCATCCGGAACGGGTTCGGAACATTGTCCTCTCCGGCCCGGTTGTCGATCCCCGTGCGCGGAAACCGCTGGTTCAGGTGATGCGCGCGCTAAGAGTCTATTTTTACGAGAAACCTTCGTTGATTCGTATCCACGCAATTGACTATGCGCGGCTGGGACTGCGCGGCTTCGTGCGCTGTATGCAGTCGATGCTGGAGTATCGAATTGAAGAGAAGCTACCGTTCCTCAACGATCCAGTCCTCGTCGTCCGGGGCGAGCATGACTTCATCGTGCCGCAGCGTTGGGCCGAAGAGGTCGCCGCCCTCCTGCCACAGGGCCACCTGATTGTTCGGAAAGGCGCGGCGCACACCACAAACTACAGCACGCCGCGCAAGCTTGTGCGAGCCTGTCGCGCGTTTCTGCTGTACGCCGACGACCATGACACCCGGTTGCGCTAGAGTAAGCACTATCAAAACCCAGATACACCGCGTCATGAGAGAGGAATGTCCGATGCGTAACCAACTTCTCGATGTGCTGCGGGGCAAAGGCGCCCATCTCTCGTTCACCGAAGCAGTGGAGAATTTTCCTTCGGCCTTCATTAACGTGCGTCCGCCAAACGTGCCTTACACACCCTGGCATCTGATTGAGCATGTTCGCATCACTCAATGGGACATTCTGGAGTTCATTCGCAACCCGGACCACGTCTCGCCACCCTGGCCCCAAGGGTATTGGCCGGCCCGCGAAACGCAGGCTGACAAGGACAACTGGGACACAACCATCACAGCCTATCACCGAGATCTGGAAGACTTGATCGGGATCGTGGAAGACCCGCAAACTGACCTGCTCGCGCCGCTCCCCCACCAGCCGGACTACACCCTGCTGCGCGAGATCCTGCTCGTGGCCGACCACACGTCCTACCACACCGGCGAGCTGGCAATTCTGCGCCAGGTCCGTGATACCTGGCCTGAAGACCGCGAGATGTAGCGACGATTCTGGGCGTATACTTACCGCCAGCATCGACATAGCACAGAACAGGCGGTACCAACATGAAGATCGAAGACGCCATCGCCCAGTATCCCGGAGTTCAGGGCGGCTACCCTGTCATCGCGGGAACACGCACGCCGGTACGCTCTATTGTTGAATTGTATTACGACATTTATCCATATGACATCGACGAAGTACATCGATCGCTGGAACATCTCACGATTGAACAAATTCGCGCCGCACTCGCCTACTACGACGAGCAACCGGAGCTCGTGGATGAGGATATTGTGCGGCAGAGGGCAATGTTCCTTAAGATGCGCACGGTCAATGTCAGAGACCTCGGCGAAGAGTGAGTGCCAACGGGAGACGGCTCAGGCGTATACAGATGAAGATGTCGATGGACGTGTCGCTAAACAGTTGCAGAGGCTCGGCCACGATGTACTCTCAAGCCACGCCGCAGGAAATTCCGGACGAAGACTCTCCGATGAGTGGCAACTTAATTACGCGACTGAGCAAAGCAGAGCAATCCTCAGCCACAACAAGCGGAGACTTCTATCAGTTAGCCCACTCGTGGGCGCTGTCCGAGCGCGAGCATTATGGCATTGTGTTAGCT
>JACCZH010000562.1 GCA_013696045.1 Chloroflexia bacterium | reverse complement strand
AGTAGGCTGCAAACCGTGCTGGCTTCACTGGCGTACGTATCTGCCTGTCTGCGCAGCACGTCGGGGCCGGCCTCGTTCACACCGTAAGCAGCGGTCGTTTCTCCAATGCCAGCCGCTCGGCCCATGTAACCGCGCGCTCCGGTTGCGGACTGAATCGGTCATGCTCCTGATTGCGCACCACGGTTCCTCACACGGGTGCGGTGAGGCTTACAGGAGTGCGGCTTCGGATGCGCGGCTCATGCTGGCTCCTCAGTCAGTTCCCGCAAGGTCGCCTGCAACGTCGCGACGCGGTCCGCCCCCAGGCGTTCGGGCCACTCCGCCTCGATCCCCGTCACGATCTCCTTAATAGCACCTACGAAGGCCAGCCCCCGCTCTGTCAGCCACAGCACCCGGCCGCGACCGTCGTCCGGGACGGGCCGGCGCTCAAGGTAGCCGAACCGCTCCAGGTCGTTCAGCAGCGGGGTGAGCGCCTGCTTGGTCGTTCCCAGCCGTGCAGCGAGGTCGACCGGTCGCACCCCGTGCGGGCCGGGGACCTGGAACGCCACGAGACGCAGCTCGAAGGTATACCTGAGACAGCAACGTTCACCTATCGTGTGACCCACATCTTCCGTCTCGAGGAAGACTGCTGGCGCGTGGTCCTACGCCATGCGGACCCGCTCGACACGTTTCGCGGTCCCGGGTTCGCACATGCGGGGGCGGTCGCCAAGCGCTAGAGCGAGCGTGCAGAAGCACATTGGGCCATAGCCGCATGAGTCAAGGAGTGTCCGGACGTCATAGCAGCGGAACCTTCTGTCTTCACGGGGCTCATTCGTGTGTTAGGGGAATGACAGGTCGCTCCTCCTTATACAAGTACGCACCATGCCTGCCGTATCGTGGAGGAGGATGGCGACCGCATCCAGCCCCTGGCACATTTGCAGAAGTTTACGGACACAACCTCTCATCGTGAGTGCGCGGTCACCCTGCAGCCACGGGACGAGGGATAACGATAGAATCGACGCAGTGAACGATGGTAGTGGCCGGGTGCGCCGGTCCGATGAAGGTGATGCTCGTCCTGCGAAGACAGACGTCGACTGCGAACGTCGTAAATGTCGTGCTGGTTGCGCTGCCGGTGCTGTTCTTGCTCATTATGGGTTATCAGCAGCGCTGGGTTGCCGAGGACGCGTTCATCTCGTTGCGCGTCGTAGACAATATCCTGGCCGGGCATGGACCAGTGTTTAACGTTGGCGAGCGGGTCGAGGTGTACACTCATCCGCTTTGGGTCGGCATTCTCACGGTTTGGGGTGCGCTGGGGTTGCCACTTGAGTATGGAACAGTTTTCCTGGGGCTTCTGCTCTCCGCCCTGGGGTTGATCGCAGCCCAGATCGGCGCGCTGCAACTTTTCCGGCACATGCGCGCAGGCATACCAGAAAACTCCCGTGAGATCGTTGTCCCTTTGGGGGCGATGGTCTTTGTCGCGGTGCCGGTTATCTGGGACTACGCGACCTCCGGGCTGGAAACTGGTTTGAGTTTTGCCTGGCTGGGTGTCTCATTCTGGCTCCTGGCTCGGCGTGTGGTCTCCGTTGGTGAGCGGCGCCAGGCAGCCCGTCCCGCGATTCTTGAGGCGCTCGTCTTTGGAGTAGGTCCCTTGGTCCGGCCGGACCTTGGCCTGTTTGCGCTTGGGTTCCTGTTTGCGCTCATGGCATGCGAGCTCTTGGGTCGGGAGCGGCGTGACATGCTGGTTCAGGGGATGTTGTTGCTTGTCGCTTTTGGCATCGTCCCGGGCCTCTACCAGGTGTTTCGGATGGGGTATTTCGCGTCCATCGTCCCCAACACCGCTCTGGCGAAAGAGGCCAGCATGTCGGATTGGCGTCAAGGGTGGCTGTATTTTAATGATTTTGTATGGACCTACCACCTGTGGATTCCGCTGATACTCCTTGGCTTGTGGTGGCTGGCCATCATGGCGAGCGCGATCCATCAGCGTAGCCGCGTCGCGATCGTTCTGGCCGTTCCGATCTTTGCTGCAACGTTGCACGCGCTGTATGTGGTCCGTCTGGGTGGAGATTTCATGCACGGGCGGTTCCTGTTACCCACCTTCTTCGGAGTCCTACTGCCGCTGGCCGCCGTGCCGATTCAGGTTCCAGATCTGGCGCGTCTGCGGTCCATGACGGCGGGGTTGGTGATCGTGCCGGTGGTGACCTGGGCGGTTGTGTGCGCCACGTTTCTTGGGTTGCCGCCAGAAATGATGACGAGCCGTTTTGGAATCACGGATGAGCGTAAGTTTTACGTAGAAGAGTCAGGAACGCCGAATCCCGTCACGATTGGAGACTACCGGAACCTGCGCTCCGGCTGGGCCCAGCATGGTTTCGATCTGCGGATGCTGGCTGAGGAGCGTCCGCGGACCCTGATCATGCTGGAGGGGACATTCCCTCTGTCGGACCACGTGGACCCAGAGTCGGGGCTTGTGGTTGTGGTTGGTAATATCGGTGTGCGGGGTTTTGCCGCCGGTAGCGAAGTTTACATGGTCGACTTTCAAGGATTAGGAGATCCGCTTGCCGGTCGGCTGCGCATTGAAGAACGCACCCGGCCCGGCCACGAGAAGCAGATGCCGGCGGTGTTTTTCCAGGCTCGGTTTGGTCGGCTGGGCGGCATTCCTCCCAGCATCCAGCTCGACGCGGCAGTTGCCATGTTGCGATGTCCCGACGTCGAGCTATTGCTTGAGGCGGTCGAGAACCCTTTGACGTTGCAACAGTTCGTGTCCAATATTCGGCACAGCTGGAATCTCACCCAGATCCGGATTGACCGCGACCCGGTGGTCGCTCTCGAAGACCTGTGCGGCGGCTGATGGTCTCCGGGGACTACGTTTAGCCTGACTACGTATACTTGTTCCCATGGAAACGACAGCACTGATCTGGTCAACAGAGTATCAGCGCCACGACACCGGCGCACACCCTGAGAGCCCGGAGCGGATTGGGGCGCTTGAGCGTGCCTTGACAACCGCTGGCATGTTTGGCGACCGCGAGGTGTACGCGCCACAGCCCGCGCCAGTTGAGGCGGTGACGGCGGTCCACTCTCCGGCCATGGTCGAGTGGGTGCGGCGCATGTCCGAGAACGGCGGAGCCTGGGTGGATCCGGATACCTTCGTGTCGCCGGACTCCTATGACGTTGCTCTGCTGGCGGCGGGTGGCGCGATGCAGGCGGTGGATCTTGTGCTTGAAGGTGACGCGCAACGGGCGTTTGCTCTGGTGCGGCCTCCAGGGCACCACGCCGAGCCAAACCGCGCGATGGGGTTCTGTCTTTTCAATAACGTGGCGGTCGCGGCACGGGATGCGATTGAGCGTCACGGACTCCAGCGGGTGGCCATTATTGATTGGGATGTTCACCATGGTAACGGTACCCAGGCGATCTTCTGGGAAGACCCGGCGGTGTTGTTTGTTTCGCTACACCAGTATCCATTCTATCCGGGGTCGGGCGCGCGGCACGAGCGTGGAGCTGGCGCGGGCGAGGGTTTCACCGTCAATGTTCCCCTTCCTGCCGGCAGTGGAGATGACGCCTATCGAGCGGCCCTCAGTGATGTGGTCAGTCCGGCTGTAGCGGCATTTGAGCCGCAAATGATCATCGTATCGGCGGGGTTTGACGCGCATGGAGACGACCCGCTTGCCCAGATGCGGCTTTCGACAAACGCATTCAGGGAGATGGCCCGCGTCACGCACGAGCTTGCCAAGCAACATTGTGAGGGCAGGTTAGTCCTCGTCCTTGAAGGTGGATACAATCTAACCGCGCTTGGTGAGAGCGTGGTGGCCGTCCTCGAGGTCCTTGACCGTGACAACGGGTCCAGTGATGATGACAGACAGGGACATCTAGCCAGCCCGTTGTGACGTGTATCTTCCATTAAATATGCTAGGAGAGTTGACCATGATTGCTGTCGTTGACTATGGGGCTGGCAACGTGCAGAGTGTGGTGAATGCGCTCGAAGCGATTGGGGCCGACGCTGTTCTGACCGCCGATGCGGAGACCATCCGGTCAGCGAACGGCGTCATCGTGCCGGGTGTTGGCGCGGCGCGGGACACCATGCAGAATTTGGAGCGCGGGGGGTTGATCGCGCCGGTTATGGACGTTATGGCGTCCGGCACGCCTTATTTAGGAGTGTGCATGGGTATGCAGGCGTTGATGACCTTCAGCGAGGAGCATGGCGGCCAGCGCTGCCTTGATGTTGTTCCGGGGGTCGTCCGGCAGCTTGAGACCGATCTGGCGGTGCCACATATGGGCTGGAACGCCGTGAACCCGACAGAATTTGGCAGCGGACACCCGCTGCTCGACGGCATACCGGGTGGCGCCGAGTTTTATTTTGTGCACTCGTTCGCCTGTTTTCCGAATGACCCGGAATGGATACTCGCCGAGACTGAGTATGGGCCGACCTTCCCGAGCATTATCGGTCACGGCAACATCATGAGCACCCAGTTTCACCCAGAGAAAAGCGGGACCTATGGCATGCAGTTGTTGCGAAATTTCATCCGCATCGTCCAGTCCGGTAGTGTCGAGAAGCTGGTGGACGAGCGAGTTGGAGCGCCAGAATGATCGTGATCCCGGCTATCGACCTGCTCGGTGGACGCTGTGTGCGGCTGATCCAGGGTGACTACAGCCGTGAGACGATATTCGACGACGATCCGGTCGCGGTTGCCCGCCGATGGCAGGCCTCCGGGGCTTCGTGGTTGCATGTTGTTGACCTCGACGGCGCTCGCGATGGAGTGCCACGGCAGCGTGAGACGATCGCAGCCATTGTCGAAGCGCTCGATATCCCGGTGCAGGTAGGCGGTGGTATCCGGAGCCAGAGTCACGCCGAGGACCTGTTTGCCGTTGGCGTCGAGCGGGTGATCCTTGGAACTGCCGCGGTAACGAACCCGCAGCTTGTGGTTGATGTGATCGCCGCGCATGGTTCGGAGCGGGTCATTGTGGGAGTTGACGCCAGAGATGGCCAGGTTGCGACTCAGGGTTGGCTGGAGACGAGCTCGGTGAGCGCGCTTGATCTGATGCGCACGATGCGCGACCGTGGCGTGCAACGGGTGGTATACACCGATATCGAGCGTGACGGCATGTTGACGTCTCCTAATTTTGAGGCCATGGCCGAAGCGGCGGAGCTTGGAATTGGAATCATTGCCTCGGGCGGAGTGAGTTGTCGGGACGACCTGGAGCGTCTGGGCATGATTTCCGGCGTTGAGGCCGCAATTGTGGGCCGGGCGCTGTACACCGGCGATGTTGTGCTTACCACGGGGGATTGGACGATCGCCCCGGTTCTGGCAACAAATGGGACAGGAGCGCCATGAGCTCGCGGAACGACCTGCGCGACGTCTCGCGGGATGAAGATCGCCGCAAACGGGATGAAATCCGCACCGTTGCGATCCAGACCCAGCTTGACGAGCTGCGCTCTTTGGTTCGCGAGCTGGTCAGCCGCCAGGCTCGCGGCGAAGAACAGTTCAAGAACTATGAGGCCGGTCTGGCCCAGCTACGCGGTAGTGTCGAGCAACACCGGCACGAGATGGCGCAGGCGGCACAGGCGCGGCAACTGGACGACTCACGCATCCGCCAGCAAGTATCTGATATTGATGCCAGGATTGACGAGAGCATCAAGCCGA
>JACCZH010000175.1 GCA_013696045.1 Chloroflexia bacterium | reverse complement strand
ACTTTGCCGCTGCGGAGCGCATGGCTCACTGGCAAGTCGGTTGGCGCCTGTTCACGGATCAACCGCTCACCGGCGTGGGCGCGGGCAGTTCAGCAACTCGCGCGGCCACGCCCATAACTACTATATTCATCTTCTCTCCGAGACCGGATTAGCTGGGCTGGCTTCCTATCTTGTGCTCATCGGATCGATTGCGGCGCTGGCATTGACAGTGTTGTTGAAGGCACCACATGGGTTCGAGCGCATGTTAACGCTCGGCGGGTTTGGCACAATCGTCAGTACGGGGATTCATAATGTCTTTGAGAATCTTCATGTGCTCAATTTGAGTATCCAGCTTGGCCTTGTTTGGGTGCTGGTCATCGTGGGCCATCAGCGCTGGCGTGCCCAACAGGAAAGCAACCGAACCGAACCGGCTACGGAGAAATATTCGTGACAGTTCCCCATTCATCAACGGGTGACAAGCCGCGCTCGAGCGGACGGGATCCGGAAATTGCAGATGTCCATGAAACGCCCGAATTAGAGCCCAACTCGATTTCCATCGGGCAGAAGCTGAGGTCGCCACAAACAATCGTCTCTTTCTTGATCGCTTTTGCGTTAATCATCTTCATCTTTCGTAATCTTGATTTGAATGTCGGCGAGATCTGGTTAAACATCCGCGGCTCTAATCCTGTGTATCTAGTCCTCGGGTTTGCCGTCTACTATGGGTCGTTTCCGCTCCGAGCGATGCGCTGGCGGCGCCTGCTCAATAATGCGAGCATAACGCGCGAGCAGGGCTTTGATGTGCCAGGACTGCGAGGGCTATCCGAGATATACGTCCTTTCCTGGTTCGCCAATTGCGTGGTTCCAGCCAAGCTCGGTGATGCGTACCGGGGCTACCTACTGAAGAAACACGCCCATACCTCCTTTGGCCGCACTATTGGAACAATCTTCGCCGAGCGGGTGATGGACGTTTTTGCGCTCGTTACGTTGCTCCTCATCTCCAGCATGGTTGTCTTTCGCGGCAGCCTTCCAGCTTCGCTGCGCTTACCAGTTTTCGCGGGAATCGCCCTGGTTGTGCTCGGAGGACTTGGCCTTGCTGGACTTTTCCTGTTTGGCGCCCGTTTGAGGCAAATTGTCCCCGTGCGTATCCGGCCAGTCTATGAGCGCGTCGAGCATGGTGTCACTACCTCGTTTTCCCGGCAAGGGTTGCTTGGTGTCGCCGTTCTCACATCGGTTGTCTGGATCATGGAAGGGTTGCGGCTATTTCTGGTGGCGGCCGCTTTCGGGGTTGAGCTATCGCCAGCGTCTAGCCTGCTCGTCGCTCTTCTCGCCAGCCTGTTAACGATCATGCCGCTAACTCCAGCAGGACTCGGGGTCGTGGAAGGTGGCACGATCATCGCGCTGAAACTACTGAGCGTCGGCGCGATCGACGCTGGTTCGATCGCTATCGTTGATCGCATCATCGCTTACTGGAGCGTTATCGTTGTTGGAGCAGTGCTCTACCTCGTAACAAAGCGGAAGTGACGTTGATAACGTGCGTATAGCAGTCGACGCCACAGCAGCAGCCGTTCAATCCGCCGGTGTGGGTCGCTATACCCGTGAGCTGCTGCGCGCGCTTTTGCTCCTGCCCGACGACGATCGTTACCTGTTATTGTCGGCCAGCAGCACCGCGGAAGCCCAACAGCTCCTCCGAAGCCTGCCTCCAGGAGCCTGGAGGGAGTTACGGCGACTACCGGCATCAGAGCGCCTGATGACTGCCCTCTGGCAACGCTTGCGCATACCGCTTCCTGTGGAGTTGGTCGCCGGACATTTCGATGTGTTTCATGGACCGGATTTTGTTGTCCCGCCCTCCCGTGGCCCGTCCGTTGTCACGATCCACGATCTCTCGTATATCGTCGCTCCTCAATATGCCGAACCGTCCCTCGTCGCGTATCTAAGATCCGCTGTGCCTCGCTCGCTTAAACGAGCGAGCCAGATCATCACCGTGTCAGCCAGCGTCGCTGCCGATCTGGTTGAAGCCTATCCGTTCGCCGAGGGCCGTATTCGCGCGATTCCCAACGGCGTTCGACCTCTCATTGCCGATCGGAACCGTTCTGCTCCGAACGGTCCGCCATCGATCTTGATCGTCGGTACCATCGAGCCGCGCAAGAACCTGGTCACGCTGCTCGATGCCATGCAGTATGTCTGGCACGAGATCCCGGACGCTCAGCTAGTTGTCGCTGGCCGTATAGGCTGGCGGTCGGAGGAAATCCTGAGGAAGCTTCGTGAGGCATGTCTGACCTCGCGAGTCACCTTTGTCGAGTCACCACCGGACACCCAGTTGGAGTTGCTATTTGAGGAAGCGAGCCTCTTCGTCTACCCTTCAGCTCATGAAGGTTTCGGACTGCCGCTGCTTGAAGCCATGTCCCGCGACGTGCCGGTCATTGCCAGTGACATCCCGGCATTACGTGAAACTGCCGATGCCGCCGCGTGTTTTGTAAACGCCTTCGATTCCGAAGCGTTAGGAAACGAAATTGTGCGGCTCCTTGCAGACCCAGAGCTCTGCGCGGACCTCGTCCAAGCCGGGCGACAGCGGGTTGCAAAGCACAGTTGGGCTGAAACCGCACGCCGCACCCGAAACGCCTATCAAGCCGCGGCCAATGGAAAGACGTGATGAGCGACC
>JACCZH010000173.1 GCA_013696045.1 Chloroflexia bacterium | reverse complement strand
TGACCAAGAGGAAGTTGAGGTTCTCGGCGTGGTTCGTGGTTCATTTCATATGAAACGTCATTCGTGAAAGAGGAGCGAGTAATGCGTTGGTTGTTGACGGCTGTGTTGTTGATTGGCCTGCTGGAGCGCATTATTGACACTGAACTGGACGATGACACCACAATGACAAACCGCAACTAACAGTATCCTGTTTTGGGCTTGCACATGCGTTATTCAGGAGCTCCACGCCTAACGGCATAAAAGGTCTGAGGTCCCTGATTCGCCGTGTTCCGCGCTCAGGCGGGACCACTATTGAATGGGTGCCTGGCCTTGGCTCGCACACCGAATCTGCGCTGGTTAACCGAGCGGACAGCCGGACGCGGCACGCTCATCACCGCTTCGACAGTCCACCTCACCAACGACGCCTGTTTTGCCCTGCTCTATCCGCTGCTGCCGTTTATCGCGGAAGACCTCGAGCTCTCCTACACCCAGGTTGGACTGCTCAAGGCGACCTTCTCGGGCGCTTCGGCCGCGCTGCAAATCCCGGCCGGGGCGCTTGGAATGCGCTACGGCGAGGCGCTGGTGCTGCTGCTGGGCAACATCTGGGTCGGGCTGGGACTGGTATTGATGGCGCTCACCGGGAGCTATGTCTTACTGCTCGGCGCGGCGGTGCTGGGCGGCATCGGCGGAAACGCACAACATCCGCTGGCGGCGTCGCTGGTATCCAAGAGTGTTCCCAGAAAGCAGATGGCGACAGCGATGGGAACGCTCAACTTTTCCGGCGACCTCGGCAAGCTGGCCGGTCCGTTCATCGCCGGCATCATCGCTACGCAGTACGGTTGGAGAGCGGCGCTCGGAGTCGTCGGGTTATTCACGGCCATCACCACCGCCGGTCTGCTGGCGCGTGACCGTAGCGACAATGCCAAACGCGCCACAGAGCCGAAACCCCTGACAAGTCTGGACATTGGGGCTGTCAAGAAGGGCTTCCATTACATCCTGCTGGCCGGCGGGCTCGATAACGCGACCCGTGGAGCGGCGCTAACCTTCATCCCGTTCGTCCTGGCCGACAAGGGCTTTAATGCAGCCGCGATCAGCGCGCTCTTCGGTGTGATCTTCGCCGCCGGCGCGGCGGGCAAATTCGCCTGTGGCTGGCTGAGCGACCGCTGGGGCATTTTGACGGTGATCGTCGTCACCGAGCTTACGACTGCCACGGCGTTGGTCGCCATGGTCTTCGCCGAGTCCTGGATGACGATCCCGCTGGCGATCCTGTTTGGCTTCGCCTTGAACGGCACATCCTCTGCCCTGAATGTGGCCGTGGCCCATTTCGTGCCCGCCGATAAACGCGCCCGTGGCTACGGAACCTATTTCACCGCCGCCCTGGTGAGCTCAGCCCTCGCGCCACTTGCGTATGGAATGCTGGGCGACATCGCCGGCCTGGTCACGGTTTTCATGGTCATGGCGGTACTGACGGTGGCCGTTATCGCCGTCGTCCTGCCGATCCGGCAGGTTCTGATGCGATCGGATCAAGTCTAATATGGAGATAGATGCTCGTTGGAGAGGAGCCACAGATGCAGCCGGCATTTGTCCTGGTCCACAGCCCGCTTGTCGGACCTTCCACATGGTCGCTCGTCGCGGATACGTTGGAACGAAAGGGTTTTGAGACGCTCGTTCCAACGCTCGGCAGTGTTAACCCCGCCCTGCCGTATTGGAAGCAACACGCAACCGAAGTTGCAGAGGCGCTGAAATCAATCTCGCGGGACGTTCCTCTGATCCTGGTGGGGCATAGTGGCGCTGGTTCGCTTCTGCCGGCTATCCAGCAGCTGGCAAAGTGCGACGTGGCTGCGTACATCTTCGTCGATGCCGGCATTCCATTGAATGGACGCAGCCAGCTGGAGCTGATGACTCTCGAATCACCCGAGTTCGCTGGACAGTTTCGCGAGGCGTTGGAATCCGGGGAACGGTTTCCAACATGGAGCGCGGAAGATCTTCAGGACATTATTCCGGACGAGACGTTTCGCAACCGGATAGTGAGCGAGCTACAACCCCGCTCGATGGATTATTTCAATGAATTGATCCCCGTCTTCGAAGGTTGGCCCGACGCGCCCTGCGCTTACATTCAGTTCACATCAACCTACGAGGTCTTCGCTGAACGAGCGCGTACAGAAGGCTGGCCCTTCCAGAGAATCGACGCCGGTCACTTCCACATGCTCGTTGATTCTGAGGTTGTCACGACGGCGCTGCTCTACGTTGTGAGGAGCATGCAGAACAGGTAAAGAGCCGCCCGGTGGACCTAGCAGCGAGAAGAATTTGCTTCCTTCTTGATGTCAGGATCAGGACCACGGCCCATGAGCTCAAGGATGTCTGTGCCGGGCATGACAGGGATATCTGAGAAGGACGACTCCTTGAAATGGGCTGACCGTTCATGACGCACCACCCTGGGATCGTTGTCCAGTTTCTCCAGCCAGGACTGGTCAACTTCAAATTTCGGCGGTTTGACGTACATTACTTTGCCTTCCTGTGAAGATTCTATTCCAAGCGCCCAACCGGCGCGAGCTTCTGGATGCGGTCGTTGCCGCTATCCGCCACGTAGATGTTGCTGGCGCTATCGACGGCGATGCAGTGCGCGAACTGGAACTGACCGCCGCCAGATAGCAGCGGCACGGCATAAAGCAGCATCAATCTCCAGCCATCCAAGTG
>JACCZH010000525.1 GCA_013696045.1 Chloroflexia bacterium | reverse complement strand
CCGTCAGACACTGGTTGCGGCGGCTGGGTTACCCGCCGACGCCGGTCGTGCGACACAAACCGCTGGGCTGGTCGGAGGGTTGCAGCGATTGAGTCTCGGTCCACGCGCCGGTCACCCCCAACGGCGCTGCCAGAAGCACGAAGAGCCCCAAGATGGCTCGTCTCAGCGATCTCACGTCATCTCACCCGGCCATACATATACACGCCCGCGATGTTGTCGCGGAAGTACCGCCCAAGCGATTCAGCCTCAATTAGCTCTTTGAAGACCGCTTCTTCAACCTAGTAGTGGTAGATCCTGCCTGAATTCTTGAACTCGATCTCCAGGATCTGCTCCTTGCCGTCGTAGCCGACAGAGCGCATCATCGACGATTCAAGGAATTGCCGCTCCATGAGGACTGCCTTTCGGTTTGCCAACGTGGACACGAGCATCAGAGCGTCTTCACACCATTGTGACAACGAAAGATTTTCGGTCCAAGCGATGCGCTAGATCGGCGCTCGACACTGCTATACTGCCCGCAGTGCCGGCCGGCTGGCCCGCACATCGCATTTGAACGTCACATTCGCGAGATGACGGACGGTTGGAAGGAGACCCGCGTGGCACAGACAAGGACAAATAGCGGAGCCGGGGCGATGACGGCCGAGCAGTACACCAAGGGGGCGCTGGATCACGTTTGGGTTCATTCCGCCAACTGGCAAGACATCGCCGAAAACAAGGGCATGAAGGTCTTCGACCGCGGCCAGGGCGCGCTGCTCTGGGACGTGAACGACAAGGAATATATCGACGGCATAGCAGGGCTCTGGGTAGTCAACGCCGGCCACGGGCGAGGTGAGATCGGCGATGCCATGGCTGAGCAGGCTAAACGCCTGGCCTACGTCTCCGCCGCCAACTACACCACCGTTCCGGCTGTCGCGCTGGCTGAGGCGGTTGCCGATCTGCTGCCGGGCGACATGGACCGGCTCTTTTTCTGCTCCGGTGGCTCCGAAGCTGTCGAGAGCGCCGTCAAGATCGCCAAGCAAGTACAGGCCATGCGCGGCTTCCCGCGCCGCTACAAAATCATCGCCCGTCGCGGCTCGTACCACGGCATGACCCACGGCGCGATGAGCCTCACCAGCGGCCGCAAGGAGCAGTATTTTGGCCCGTTCATGGCCGGCGTTTACCATGTGCCCTCGCCAAACAACTACCGCTCGCAATTCCCGGGCCTCACCGGTGTCGAAGACGAGCTCGCCTGTGCCGACGCCTTCGAGCAAGAGATCGAGTACCAGGATCCCGAGACAGTGGCTGCGATCATCGCCGAGCCCATCTCAACGGCCAATGGCGTGCAGATTCCTTCCCCGGCATACTGGAAACGCCTGCGCGAGATCTGCGACAAGCACGGTGTGCTGTTGATCGCAGACGAGGTTATCAACGGTTGGGGCCGCAGTGGCAAATACTTCGCCATGGAGCACATGGACGGTGTGCCGGACATGATGACGATGGCCAAGGGCTTGTCATCCGGCTATGCGCCCATCGGCGCGGTCGGTGTGCGGCCGGGTGTCTTTGAAGGCTTCAAGGAGAAGGGCGACGTCTCGCTCGGCCATCTGCTGACCTTCGGGGGCCAGGCGGTTGCCTGCGCGGCGGCGCTCAAGAACATTCAGATCTTCAAGGATGAAGATCTCGTCCAGCAGTCGGCCGACAAGGGTGAGTACATGCTCAAGCAGCTCAACGAGCTACGCAGCCACCCGACGGTTGGTGATGTGCGCGGGCTTGGCCTGATGCTGGGCGTTGAAATCGTGAAGAACAAAGAAACCAAGGAGAAGTGGGGCCGCGAGCACGAGTTCGTGAAGCGCGCCAGCCAGCACATGAACGAAAGTGGTCTGCTGGCTCGTGTCTGGGACATCATCCATGTCGCGCCACCGTTCGTCATCACCACCGAGGAGATGGACCGTATCGTCTCGATCATCGACGATTCCCTGACCGTCGCCGAGAAAGAGTTCGCCGACGAGATCGGGACGTAAGACTCTTCCACGCGCACTCACCAGTCGACCCCGGCGGCTCTGGCCGCCGGGATCGACTGGTCGTCACCCGGTCGTGAATTCCAGGTCCAACACACCCAATCCAGATGACTCTCTTCATTCTGATACGGTTGATATAGAGAGGAGTGTTTCATGACCGACGATACACAACACGAATCCGAGACAAAAGGCAAGCAGAAGCAAGAGGAGCGCGAGGAGATTCTGGAGAAAGTCCAAAAGGCGCGTGAAGGGCGCCAGCGGCACCAGAATTCCCCCGGTGACGGCGAGGGACAGGTTCCACGTCCGCCGCGAGACGATCCACGCCACACTGACACATCCGTTCCACCGGAACAGACCAACACACCAGCCGGCGGCACAACCGGTGGAGCGATGGGGACGTCGTCCAAGCGCAAGAAAGACCAACCAGGATAGGTGGAACCCGGCAAGTTGACCGCTCCCCCTTTCTGATACCGTTGCCCCGGAAAGGAGTGCTCAATGTCAGACGATCAATCAGTAGCCGAAAAGGCAGCCCCGGCTGCGAAAACAGCCAAAAACAAGAATGAAACACGCCAGGAGCTGTTGCAGAAGGTACAAAAGGCGCGCGCAAGCCGCATGCGCCACCAGAATCCGGACGTTGACGCGGACGGTCAAGGATCGAAGCCAACACGTCACGACAAAGGCTACGGTGGACGCCCCGCCCCAACCGGCAGCGCAAAAGGTGGATCACCGATGCGCAAGAAGGATGCAGGGTAAGCTTCCAAACAAGCATGTCAGAGTAAGCGCCGGCGGAATCCAAGTGGATTCCGCCGGTTTCTTTCACGCCGCTCCGCTTCGTCGCGGACGAGGATAGCGTGCCGCGCACGCTCAGGCATTGGCGCCGCTACGACAGACAATCGCGCTAGCCAACGGATCGGGGGTTACTCTTCCGCCTCCAGTATCTCACGTAACTTCAACAATCCGTTTCGCACCCGAGTCTTAATCGTGCCGAGAGGTTCGTTGAGATACTCGGCCATCTCACGCTGGGTCATGCCCCTAAAATAGGCCAGCTCGATGACCGTGCGTTGCGTAACCGGCAGATCGAGAAGCGCCGCTCGTACCCGGCGCGACTCGATTCGTATCCAGGCCAGCTCAGCTGGGTCGAGATCGGGATCAGGCGAGCTAAGCTCGAACATGGCTTGATCGCCCGGTTGGGTCTCACGCCGGGCGCGCCGGAGAATATCGATCGCCCGGTTGCGTGCCACACGGTAGAACCAGGGAGCGAAGGGGCCGATTTCCGGCCGGTAACGTTCCGGGCGCTCCCAGATAACCAGAAACACATCGTGGGTCAGGTCTTCCGCCAGGCCAGGGTCGCGCAGGAACTTGAGTCCAATGGAATACACCATCGTCGCGTGGCGATCGTAAATCTCAGCTAACGCCGAGCCGTCGCCTGCACGCAGCCGTGCCAGCAAGGCCGCGTCAACCGCCGCGTCGGCTGCTCTTGGGTCGGTGGACTTCCGCGTATTCGGGACATTCGGCGCGTTTGCCATGGCTGCCCTCATTGCGCGCATGGTGGCGCCGATGTGCGCCCTCCACTCATCTCACGTGATGCTGAGAATCCTATCGCGAAACGTGCTTCGTGGTTGCGCGGATAATATGATATCCAAGGTCAGATTTTCAGCGATCCCTCAGCGTCACACTGTATGATGGGATGAAGCAAAGTATCTACGGTCGGACGTTACGACTCGCAAGAACCGGCGCCAAGGCGATACAATCGCGTCCGAACGGGAGGGTGACCATATTCACACATGCCTGTAGGGCCACCGGCCTTGCCATTATCTGGGCGCTGGTCATCGGCAGCCCGGGTATCTGGCTCAATGCCGGAGCAGTAGATGTACCTCACGCGTCCCAGGGCGCTCCAGCAACCCAACGGCTGGTGGTGCGTAGTCTTGCGCATCTTCCAGATACAGACAACGCTCTCGACGCGATCTCCGCGACAAACCCCAGCCTGATTGAATCTACCGCAACACTGTCCGGAATCTATCTCGTCAGCTATGCGACAACTAGTCTGGCTGCCGACGCGCTCGAGCGGCTCGACGCCAACCCCCACATCGCCTGGGCTGAACGCGACCTGCTTGTCCAATACAGCTTTGATCCTGGTGACCCGCTCAACGAAGATCAGCTCTGGATTCAAACGATCGATCTCCCTGCCGCCTGGAACATCTCCACCGGTGACCCGACGATCGTCGTCGCGGTCGTTGACTCCGGCGTCAGTGCCACCCACCCGGATTTGCAAGGCAAGCTCTTGCCGGGATACGACTTCTTCAACGATGACGAGGACCCGGATGATGAGGTGGGACATGGGACCGCCGTGGCCGGCATCATCGCCGCCCGCGGGACCGACGGCGTCGGCATCGCTGGCGTCGCGATGGACACAATGATCCTGCCGGTCAAGGTAGGATCTGTAGACGGATCGCCAATCTCCGCGATAGCTGCCGGTATCGTCTGGGCTGTCGACAACGGCGCGCACATCATCAATCTGAGCCTGGGATCGGACTTTCCCAGCGACGCGTTACACGACGCGGTCAACTACGCATATGCCAACGATATTCCGGTCGTTGCGGCGGCGGGCAACGAAGCCGACGCCATCTCCTACCCTGCCGCTTATCCTGAGACGATTTCGGTCGGCGCAAGCACTTCCTGGGGAACGTTAACCAGCTTTACCTCACGCTCAAACCGGGTTGATCTGGTCGCCCCCGGCACAGGCATCCTCGCCCCCTGGTGGGGAGAAGTAGAAGGCGACACCTGGGCATCAGTAAGCGGTACCTCTTTCGCCGCGCCGATGGTGGCTGGCACGCTGGCGTTGTTACGCGCGCTTGACCCGGAGATAGCCACCGAGGAGCTGCGCGCGCTGCTGCGACAAACCGCCGTCCCACTTGGCAATGGTGAAACCGAAACCGGGGCCGGCGCGGGACACCTTGACGCCGGCGCGGCACTCTCCATCTTCATCTCTCAGGCATTTGACAGAACCTGGCTGCCGACCGATAGCCCCGTGGCTAGCGGCACGGCTGACAGGACGTGGGTCTGGGGTCCGGAAGCCATCGCAACCGGCTTCGAGTCCTACGATCAAGCCACCCGTGGCGAGCGGCTGATTCGCTACTATGACAAGGCGCGTATGGAGATCACCCATCCAGCAGCATTGACCCAGGACCCCTGGTTCGTCACCAACGGGTTGCTGGCGCGCGAGCTTATCACCGGCAAGATGCAATTGGGTGACCAGGTGTTCGCTACCCGTGATCCGGCCCAGATTGCCATTGCCGGTGATTGGGCCAGTAGTCTGGCACCTACCTACGCTGACTTTTATCGATGGTTGAACGCTCCGCCAGCGAGCCCCGGCTCAACCTTGTTCCAAAGCATTGATTCCGTTGCCCGCGTTTCGGAGGAGGCGCAGCTTGCGCAATACGGCGTAACAGCGGCTTGGCACGTGGGTGAGACGAACCACCAGATCGCCTCTGTGTTCTGGTCATACCTCAATAGTCTGGGATTGATCGCCATGGATGGTGAGTTCGTCATGGGTCCGCTCTTCTCTCCAACCTTCTATGCCACCGGCTTGCCAATCACCGAGGCGTATTGGACAGAAGTCGAGGTTAATGGTGTCTTGACCAACGTGCTGGTGCAGTGCTTCGAGCGGCGCTGCCTGACCTATACGCCCAGCAATCCCGAGAACTGGCAGGTCGAAATGGGCAATGTCGGCCAGCATTACTTCAAATGGCGCTATGAGGAAGAGCAGCAGAGCAGCCGATCCAACCGCATGTCAGATCGCCACGCGAGCATGGGCTGGAGACCCTAGAGCGACTTTCAAATCGTTTGTCATCTTGACCGCGGGGTACCCCGCGGTCGAGATGACTCTCTGTCAGAATAGGCGTACCCGGTGTGCTGGCTGACTCACGAGATGACTGACGCATACGGTCTTGAGATTGACCTGTCGCCAGCACAGCGGGCCGAACTGAGGAGCGCGGCTCCGGGGCGTGACCTGATAGGAGCCTGTCGAAACCGACCCGAGAGAGTCCTGTCCACCCCGAAACCGTGCTGTAG
>JACCZH010000517.1 GCA_013696045.1 Chloroflexia bacterium | reverse complement strand
GCCCGTGAGGCGCTCGCCGGTTCCTATAACATCCCGGCGGTCAAGACACTTGATTACACTGGCGTGCCGTCCACGATCGATCTGGCGCACGGCATGGGTATTCGCACGGGGCTCTGGCGTGGACTAGATTTCTATGGCCTGGCGCTGGCGCTGGGAGGTGGAGAGGTCTCGCCGCTTGAGATCACGAACACCTACGCGACGCTGGCGAACGGTGGCATCTTCGTCGGCTCCAACCCGATTCTCGAAGTGAATGAACCCGACGGCTCTCAACTCTACTCCCTGGACCGGGAGCAGGCGCTTGCGCGCGGCCAGCGGGCTTTGAGCGCAGAGACATCATTTATGGTGACTGATGTGCTGGCCGACGATGAAGCACGTTGGTCGACGTTTGGACGCGATAACATCCTGGAGCTGCCGGAGCTCGGCGATCGCCCGGTGGCGGTCAAGACCGGCACCTCGTTCGACTGGCTGGATAACTGGACGGTCGGTTACTCGACCGATCTCGTGGTGGGTGTCTGGGTGGGCAACCCGGGAAGCGTGCCGATGCGTCAGCTAGACGGTCTCACCGGCGCCGCTCCGATCTTCCGGGACATCATGGTGGCCGCCCATGGTCCGAGCTTCGCCGATTTGCTTTCCGGCCCGGATGGTAATCCGGACGCGGCGGAGTTTACCCGCCCGGATGGGATTATCGAAGTTGACATCTGTGAAGCCACCGGTGGTTTGCCCGTCCAGGGAGTTGATACTCGCAAAGAGTATGCCGACCAGCGCCACCCGCCCGTTACGAACTGCGACCAGTTGACGCAGGCTCAGGTGCAGGATCTGCGAGCGGCGTTGCAGCACTTTACCGATTATGGCGAGCTCTACACGGATGAAGGCGCCGGGTCGCTGATGCGGTACAGCGCGATGGTCGGCGGCGGAATGGGCATCCCCGATGATCCGGTGGAGCCGACTCCAACACCTTCGCCGACGCCGACTCCCACCCCGACACCGACGCCAACGCCAACGCCGGTGCCGCCAACACCAACGCCGGTGCCGCCAACGTCGACCCCGGTTCCGCGCGCCACGGCGACACCTCAGACAACCGTGACGCCGGTGCGTCCTCCGGGGCAGGCCACTCCGACGCCTTCGGATAGTGACAATGGCGGTGTCACCGTGCCTAACCTGTTCGGCGCGGCGGAGGGGACCGCGATCGGCATCATCGAGTCTCTGGGCCTTACCGTTGGCGATGTGATCTACATCACGCAGTCCGACTTGCCGCCGGGAGTGAACATTACTTCGGTGGGCGTGGGCGAAGTCTTCTTCCAGGCGCCAGCTCCCGGCACCCAGGTATCGTCCAACGGCTCGATCTCAATAGCGGTGCGAGCGGAATAAGGCGACGGCTTACTCGCCCCAGTACGGCTCAACTGACCAGCGTGGCCATTCGGTCGGAAAGGCTAGCTGGGCCAGGTCAAAACCGTGTTTATCGCTTTGGAGCGCCCCCCATTGCCGTAGCGCGGCGATTCCGGGATAGCCACTCAGCACATGCGCGAGCTCCGCCTGCTGGGGAATGCGTACCGTAGGACCTCCAACGCCAACATCTATACCTTTTCGGGCCCCAATTTCCAGCCGTAATGCCTGTCCGCGTAACCGGCGCGTGATCTGAGGCTGGAGCAGGTTTACCGTAGCCTCAATGTCCAGGACACAGAGCATTCCAGCTTGTGGTGGCTGCACAACAGCCTGAACGTCAGAGAGGTCCAATTGGGTTGCGCGGCGACTGACCTCCCGGACAAGTGGATGGTCCGGCATGAGCCGTAACCGCACCGAGCGGGAACCGCGTTCGGCGGCTTGTGCGTGGAGCGCATCGAGGAACTCCGGTTCGTGTCCGGCTCGTGTGGCTGATTCGATAACGTCGAGCGTTGACGTCTCGGCGGCGGCGTAGCGGGCATAACCGGTAATCCCGCCAGCGCTCTCAAGAACGGCCATCGAGCGAGTGCCTCCACTCCAGATCCACTGCTCGGCTTGACGCTGGATTGAGCAGGGGCGGTCGATTTCCTGCTCGTTAAAGAGCTGTGTTATGGCTTCGAGATCGCGGGTGGTTGCTTGACGCAAACTTCTGGCTGCGGCTCTTTCAGGCGTTGGGTAGCGAACGTCACTATGTGGCATGACTGGACGATAGTCAAAGCGGGGATAGACCGCCGGGATGCCATACAGAATGGCGAGCGGGTACCCGGAGCTCTTGAGCCACTCGTGCGCCGCGTTCATGCAGGCACGCATATGGCCCTGCCCGCGAACGTCCTGATCGGTTGCGACCATCGTGATGATGCCACCTGCAACCCACGTCCCCAACAGGGCGATCTTGCACGGCACCGCCTGAACCACCGCCAGTGCCCGCCCGTCGGGATGCCAGACCGCTGGCAAGCTCCCGGGAAGGAAAGCCGTCGAGCGAACCAGTGCCAGATGGGCCTGCGTGGTGGCATCGTCCGCGAAGACCTGCTGGATCAAATTGGTAACCGACGCGAATTCAGCCTCGTCGCGTGGAGGACGGGGATTGGAGATCGTCATTCGTTGCCTTTCTGCGCCATCAGCGTCGTGGTAGTGTCAATTTGTCAGTACGTTTTTCATGATATAAAGGCTAAAAACCAGCTACCAGGCTGCTCAGGCGTCTTTGGATGGTCGACAGGGCTCGTGATATAGTACACAAGTGTCGGAACCGTTGGAGGTGGCCCTGAATTGGGGTGAAAGGATGCAGGGATAGTGGCTGAAGGTTACGCGATTATTGGCCTCGCGTTTATTACAGCCACGGTCATGGGTGGCTCGCTCCTACTGCTCGGCCGGCTTATTCGCCCGTCCAATCCCAACCCAACGAAATCCGAAGTCTACGAGTCCGGCGTTCCGGACGTTGCGCCACCCACCCAACGCTACACGCCCAGGTTCTACGTTGTCGCGCTGCTATTCGTGGTGTTTGACATCGAAGCCATTTTCCTGTTTCCATGGGCCGTTGCATTTGACGCGCTCGGACTCTATGGATATCTCCAGATTTGTGTCTTTATCGGGCTCCTGCTCGCTGGACTGGCCTACGAGTGGAAGAAGGGAGCGCTCGAATGGGTGTAATCGACAACCAGTTTGAAAAGAACGTCCTGACAACGTCGGTTGACTGGGTCTTTAACTGGGCTCGTCGCTCTAGCCTGTGGTGGCTGCAGTTTGGGCTGGCCTGTTGCGCAATTGAGATGATCTCGGCCGCGATGCCGCGCTTTGACCTTGCAGAACGCTTCGGCATGCTCTATCGCGCCTCGCCACGCCAGGCAGACCTGATGATCGTCTCCGGCACGGTTACCAAGAAGATGGGACCTATTGTGCGCACGCTCTACGACCAGATGAGCGAGCCAAAGTGGGTTATCTCAATGGGCTCGTGCGCGAACATCGGCGGTCCGTTCGACACCTACGCCGTTGTTCAGGGCGTCGATCAGATCGTTCCGGTGGACGTCTATGTGCCGGGCTGCCCTCCCGTTCCAGAAGCGCTCTACTACGGCATCCTTGAGCTTCAGAACAAGGTCATCAAGTATGAGACGATCGCTAAGAAGTCCGGCCGCGATGATGCCGAGCTCCAGCGCGAGCGTGACCGCGAACAAACCCGGCGCGAGATGGGCCGCGACTCCACTGCCCCCGAGCGGGAGCCCGACACGGTAATTGCCGGCTAGGCCAAAAGCTGAGAGGACGCGGCCCCAAATGGCCGAAGACCGAGACAAGAAACCCGAGGATCAATCCCCATCGGATTCCGAAGGCACGAAGGTGCAAGAGGTATCCGAGGAGCATACCGGCCCACAGGTAACCGCCGATCCTGAAACCGCCGAGCAATCGCGCTCTGATACTGAATCAACCCAGGCAGCCTCCGATATGGGCGACACCGCTCGCCGCTATGGCGGTGAGGCAGCTCCCAAAGAGCCCACCGACATTCCCGATGAATCGCTTGAGAATACCGATCTCGTGGTTCCTCAGGAACCCGCCGAGCGCCAGATGGAGATGGCCACCGATATGACCGGCATGCGCGCAGTTGCGCCGGTCTGGGTCAACACTGGCTTCTGGGGCCCGCAGAACGAGGAATTCCATCCCGCCATCCGCGCCCTGAAAGCCGCTTTCCCAGAGGATGTCGTTGAGGTTGTCTTTTTTCGTGACGAGGTAACGGTGCGGGTGAATGCCGCGCACTGGGCAGAGATGTTCACTGTGCTACGCGACGATCCCGATCTCTCCTATCGCACCCTGTCCGACCTGACCGCGGTAGACATGCTGCGGATGCGTAGCGCGCGGCGTTTTGACGTGGTTGGAACCATTTACTCGATCAAGAACCGGCAACGTCTGCGGCTCAAAACCTCGGTTGCCGAGGACGAGGGTTGCGCGTCGCTCACCGGCGTGTATGCCGCCGCTGGCTGGCTTGAGCGCGAGTGCTACGACATGTTTGGCATCACCTTTCACGGGCACCCGGACCTGCGCAGGATGTTGTTGCCGGAAGATTGGGACGAAGGTCACCCGCTGCGCAAGGATTACCCCATCCGTGGCTACAAGCAGTATGTCCAGCCCGGCTTTGAGAACCCAACACCGCGCATTAGAGATTTCCGGAGGCTCTAGAGATGACAGCCACAGATCCCGGCGCGCCTACCAGCTTCGGCACATTCGACGTTAGCGACGAGCGCCAGATCTCGGAGCGGTCGCGCGAGATGGTCTTGAACATGGGCCCGCAACACCCTTCGACGCACGGCGTGATGCGGGTGGTGCTGCGGCTTGACGGTGAGCAGATTACGCACGCCGACCCGGTCATTGGTTACCTGCATCGCGGCGTCGAGAAGATCGGTGAGACCCGGCGCTACAGCCAGTTCACTCCCTGGACGGACCGGACGGACTACGTGGCCGCCCCCCAGAATAATGTTGGCTGGATTCTCGCAGTTGAAAAGCTGTGCGGCATCGAGGCTCCTGAGCGCGCTCAATACTGGCGCGTTATTATGGCCGAGCTGAGCCGCATCGCCAGCCATCTTGTCTGGCTCGGTACCCATGCTCTGGACATCGGCGCGCTATCGATGAGCCTCTACTGTTTCCGCGAGCGAGAGTTGATCCTGGACATTTTTGAGAAGTTCTGCGGCGCGCGCCTTACCACCAACATGATGGAAGTGGGCGGCTTCTCGCGTGGTATTCCACCGGATCTGGTCGGAATGATCGAGAACTTCCTGCACATCTTCCCGTCGAAGCAGCAAGAGTATTCCGATCTGCTGACCGAGAATCCGATCTGGATCGCCCGCACCCGTGGCATCGGTGTCATCGAGCCCGAGGTCGCACTGGATTATGGTCTCACCGGCGCCTGCCTGCGCGGCAGTGGTATCAACTACGATGTCCGCAAAGCGCAGCCATATCTGGTCTACGATCGGCTGGAGTTCGACGTTCCGCTAGGCACGAATGGCGATGTCTACGACCGTTATCTGGTGCGCATGGAAGAGATGCGCCAGGCGTTGAGGATCGTCCGCCAGTGCCTGGACCAGATGCCTACCGACGGCCCGCTGATGCTCAACGATTCCAACTATGCGATCCCGCCGCACGACACCGTCATGCGCACCGCCGAAGACATGCAGCGCCACTTCGTCTGGGTCATCAAGGGTTTCAGCCCGCCGCCCGGCGAAGTCTACGTCGCGATCGAGCACTCCAAGGGCGAGCTTGGCCACTACGTCGTTTCAGACGGCACGCCCACTCCGTACCGGGTGCGTATTCGCACCCCGGACTTCGTCAACCTGCAAATCCTGCCCTACATGGCCCAGGGCGCCCTGCTCGCCGACGCCGTCGCCCTGATCGGGACGATTGACATCGTCTTGGGCTCGGTGGACCGTTAGCGCGATCTTCGTAGTAAGTGGCGTAGCCGAGCAATGTATTGCACCCCGTATGCACGTTGCGTCAGGACGGATCGCTAACCGCGACCAGCAGCGGGTCCATTGCTCCAGAGCCATGGGCGCTCACCAGCGGCTCCTCCTGCCATATCAGGATCTCAAGCGGACCGTCGCCACACTGGACCAGCAGGCTGCCGTCGTC
>JACCZH010000071.1 GCA_013696045.1 Chloroflexia bacterium | reverse complement strand
ATGTGCCGCTCTTCAACCTGATCGTTAACGAGCCCATTCTGATCGTGCTGGCGGTCGTCGGGCTGGTCGCATCCAGCCAGCGCGCACTGGCACGGGCTCTTGGACTCTGGACGCTCTCCGCACTTGTCATTGTCTCGCTCCTGGGCAACACGGGGATCGCGGGGCACGGCCTGGTTGTTTTGCCCCTGGCTCTGCTGGCTGGAGTTGGCGCCGCTTATCTGGTCCACCAGATTCCCTGGAACCTCGTCCGAACCGGTCCGGCAGCGCTCTACGTGCTGGCGTTCCTCGTACTCTTCTTTGCCCTGACAAGCCTTATTGGCCTGGTCACGCCCGACAACGGACTTGCGGGAGCCGCCTGGATCCTGCGATTCCTCCTGATTGCAATCGTCGTCGTTCTTCCGCTGGCGGTTGGCATTTCGTACCTTGGAGCGCGTCTTACTGGTCACAGAATGATGCTGGTGCTGACCACGATGCTCCTGCTCTTGAGTGTTGTAACGATTCGCTCAACCGTCCTGGCGGCCAGCGAGCGCCCCGGCGCGCCTATGGAGCCGCTTGCCCAGGGTGCTGTTACCGTCAGCGTCCCGGCCACTATCGAGCGCGTCGAGCGCATCTCTCGCGACCTCACCAGAAACAACGACACGACTCAGGATCCACCCGTGATCTACCGCACGCCACAGGACCCCACCGGCGGGCACGGACTGCGCATCGCCATCGACCAGGAAGTCAGCCAGCCTCTGCTCTGGTACTTTCGTGACTACCCGAATGTGACTCTCTTCGTGCCAGGTGTTGACGTACTCGACGACGACGTTCAGGTGGCCTTCCTTGACGGCGGCGCCAATGCCGAAGAGGTCACGCCGGGACTCGTCGGAGAGTCATACCTGTTTTCCCACGATTCGCCAGACGTGTACGGCTCCCCGGATTGGGGAGATCTGTTCAGCAAATTGTTCAGCATCAGTGATTGGCGAACATTCTGGAGCTTTCTGATCGACCGCACTGAGGCCGTGCCTGAAAATGAACGCATGTTCCAGCTGATGGTGACTCCGCAGATTGGAGAGCGGTTGTTTGGACCGACCGGTCCATACTCGCTTGAAGACGAAGCTGGCGCCGGAACCGACGGCGGCCAGTTCAACGCGCCTCGCGGTATCGCCGTTGCCGGCGACGGCACAACCTTCGTCGTCGATGCCGGCAACAATCGCGTCCAGGTTTTCGATCCAACCGGCGCTTTTGTGCAAGCCTTCGGACGCCAGGGAAGCGAACCCGGACAGCTCGCGAGCTTCCCCGGCAGCAGCCAGGGCGGCCCAGGCGGTATCGACATTACAGGCGACCGTATCTACGTGGCCGACACCTGGAACCACCGCGTCCAGGTCTTTGGACTAGAGGGCGACTACATCACCGGCTGGGGATCATTCTTCGACGCCCAGGACGATCCGGCCGCAACGGCGACGAACCCCGGACTCTTTTACGGCCCGCGCGGCATCGCTGTGCACGATGGTCTGGTCTACGTGACCGACACCGGCAACGAGCGAGTTCAGATTTTTGATCTCGACGGCGAGTTTGTCAGCATGTTCGGGACAACCGGCTCGGAAGCGGGTCAGCTTCTGGAGCCGGTCGGTATCGCCGTCACCGACGACGCCGTGCTCGTTGCCGACTCGCACAACGCCCGCATCGCGCGCTTCTCGCTTGCCGGTGAACCACTGGAAGACTGGGATGTGCCGGACTGGGAGGGCTTGACCTTCTTTGAGCCGTACCTGGCGGCCCGTCCAGACGGTGGGCTGTTTGCCACCACCTCGACAACCGGCCAGGTCATCGTCCTGGATGAAAATGGTGAGAGTTCCGAGCCGCTTACCGACCCCTCGGCGCTACGCCCGTATGGCATCGCAGTACCACCGGGAGGCGACGCGGTATTCGTGACCGACGGCATTCGCAACGCTGTCCTGTCGCTGGACGTTCCGCCGCGTTAGGAGGGATCACTCACCCACCACAATCTCGCCAATGTCAACGGCATTATTCCCAATGCCAGCCCGAACGGTGTAACGTCCGCTCGGCGGACGTTCGAAGATGAACCGGTCATCAATGCGGTCACCGGATTGCCACAATGCGGGATCGGAGACTCCGGCTAACGGTGGCCCGTAATAGGCGTCAACCACAATGTCGCGATCGTTTACGAGCTCCATACGTACGCCAGGTTCACCGGTATAGTCAGCCAGGACGTTCCAGGACAGGTACACGCTCAACCAATCGCCTTCGACCGCCGAGCGCAACATCCCGACTGCAACA
>JACCZH010000510.1 GCA_013696045.1 Chloroflexia bacterium | reverse complement strand
CCCGTAAGCCGCGTACACATAGATCGTGCCGGGACGCTCCCACATCAACCGGGCCCCTCCCCTGGGTTTGAAAGCGGCGTGCGAGGCTGGGTCAGTGAAACCGCCATAGGCTTCTGTCTCAATAATCAGAGCGTCGAGTGGCCCCTCGTCACCCACAACCCGTAGCGTGCGGCCGACGAGGTCGAGGGCAACCTCCTCCACCGCTCCGGCAAAGTGGCCGCACTCCACGAACGACCGCTCACTAGCCAAGCTCGGACAGCCTCGATTCGAGCAGCGCGAGTCGCTCCTCGCCGGCACTAAGCCGCTTGCGCTGTACATCCACAACGTTGTCGGGAGCGCGGCTGACGAAGCTCTCGTTCGACAACATCGCGCTGGCGCGTTCGATTTCAGCCTCAGCCTCTCCGATCTCTTTCTCAAGACGGCCGCGCTCCGCTTCGAAATCGATCAAACCCGCCAACGGCAGAAAAATGGACGCCCCGCCCGTGACGATCGAGACGCTTCCATCCGGCGCTACCGGCGCGCCCGCACGCATTTCGACAGCGTCTGGATCGGTTCGTGCTAGCCAGTGGAACTCCTGAATGCTGTCCTCAAAAGCGGTCTGCAAACCACCCGGGTAGATCACCGCCGGTATTCGTTTAGCGGGTTCCACCTGTTGCTCGGCGCGGACATTGCGCACCAGCCGGATTGCCTCCTTGACGGCGTCGAACCTGGCTGCGTCGTCGGCATAGGCATTCAACTCTCCTGGCCAATCGGCAACAATCAGCGCGTCGCCGGCGTGTGGCAGTTGCTGCCACAGCTCCTCCGTGACAAACGGCATGAACGGATGCAACAGACGCAGACCACGTTCCAGCACGTAGGCCAGAGTCTGCTGGGCTGCGGGATCGATCTCGCCTTCGCGTAAACGGACCTTTGCGGCCTCGATATACCAGTCACAAAACTCTGACCACAGAAACTCGTAGAGCTGCCGGCCCGCTTCATGCAGCTGGTACTGGTCGATCATTCTCGTGACGTCTGAGGTGGTGGCTTCCAGCCGCGTCACGATCCACTTATCCGCCAGCGCCATCTTGTCCGCGTCCGGTTGCAGTGGCGCTCCACTCGAATCAACCGCGATGTTCGCCCCGTCGATGGCATTCAGCACAAACCTGGTGGCGTTAAACAGCTTGTTGGCAAAGTTGCGGTTGGATTCCACCCTGTCGATCGACATCTTGAGATCAGTGCCAGGTCCGGACGCCGTGATGAGCGCGAATCGCAGGGCGTCGGTGCCATACTGCGACGTTATCGTCAAAGGATCAAGCACATTGCCCTTGGTCTTACTCATGCGGTCGCCTTTGGAGTCGCGCACCGTGCCATGTATGTAGACGGTATGGTACGGCGCTTCCCCCATGAACTTCAGTCCAAAGAAGATCATCCTGGCAACCCAGAAAAAGATGATTTCGGCGCCGGTTTCGAGCACGCTGCCAGGATAATACCGTTCCAGATCATCGGTTTTGTCCGGCCAGCCCAACATCGAAAATGGCCACAGGCCGGACGAGAACCAGGTATCGAGCACATCCTCATCCTGGAAGATATCGTTTGAACGACACTCCGGGCATGTCGTCTGTGTCTCCTCCTCGCTGGACCACTGCTTTTCGCAGGAATGGCAGTACCAGACAGGGATACGATGTCCCCACCAGAGCTGGCGCGAGATGCACCAGTCGTGGATGTTCTCCATCCAGTTCAGGTACACGCCGGTGAAGCGCTCTGGCACGAAGGTCACCGTGCCGTCGCGCACCACTTCTAGTGCAGGCTCGGCCAGCGGTTTCATGCTCACAAACCACTGGCGGGAAATCAACGGCTCGACGACAGTCTCACAGCGCTCGCATGTTCCGACCGAGTGGCGATATGGTTCAACGCTCACCAATGCGCCGTCGGCGTCCAGCCGTTCGACGACGTTGCGCCGCGCGTCGGATATCGTCTGTCCCGCGAACGGCCCTGCCTCGCCGTTCATCGTGCCGTCCTGGTTCATCACGGTTATGAACGTGAGACCGTGCCGGCGGCCCAGCTCAAAATCGTTTGGATCGTGTGCGGGCGTCACTTTTACCGCCCCACTGCCAAACGCTGGATCAACCGAATCATCGGCGATAACCGGAATCCGCCTGCCCATGATTGGAAGCTCGATCTCCTTGCCAATCATGCCGGAGTAGCGCTCGTCGTCGGGATGGACCGCGACTGCGGTATCACCCAGCATCGTCTCCGGCCGTGTCGTCGCCACCTCCATCGAGCCTGATCCATCAGCCAATGGATAACGCAGTCGCCAGAGACTGGAGTCGATATCCTTGTGGATCACCTCCAGGTCTGACAACGCTGTCATGCAGCGCGGGCACCAGGAGATGAGCCGCTCACCACGGTAGATCAACCCTTCGTCATAGAGTTGCTTGAACGCGACCCGCACTGCCCGCGCAGGGCCGGGATCCATCGTGAAGCGGTAACGCGACCAGTCGCAGGAAGCGCCGAGTGCCCGCAACTGATCCTGGATTCTGCCCTGGTAACGCTCCATCCAGTCCCAGACGCGCGCCACAAACTGCTCGCGTCCCAGGTCGTGCCGGGTCAATCCCTCCCGTGCGAGCTCCTTCTCGACGACCCATTGCCCGGCGATACCGGCGTGGTCTGCGCCCGGCAACCATAGCGCCGGATGACCCTGCATGCGCTTGTAGCGAATCAGAATATCTTCGACTGTCGTAAACAACGCGTGTCCCATGTGCAACTCGCCGGTCACATTCGGCGGCGGCATCACGATCACGAACGGATCGTCGTCCGGCCCGGTGGCGGCGCGCGGCGCGAAGTGGCCCGCGCTGTCCCAGCGCTCGTACCAGT
>JACCZH010000461.1 GCA_013696045.1 Chloroflexia bacterium | reverse complement strand
TTCGTGCGGTAGCCATCGAGAAGCTGATAGCCGCCACCCTCTCCGCGCTCGCCATACACCGGCACACCCGCCGCGCCCAGGTCCGCCAGGTCACGGTAAATCGTGCGCACCGACACCTCGAGCTCCTCGGCAAGCTCGGCCGCCGTCACAATGCCACGCGCCTGGAGTATGAGCAGAATCGACACAAGTCTTGAAGCACGCATCTTCAGATCATACCTGACACTCCTTGTCAGGTAGGCGCCGTTATCACCGCAAGAGTGGAGCAACGGCGCTGGTGGTTCTGATTGTCATCTCCACAAGGTCGAGATGACGGGTCCCATCGAGTGACTTGCTCATTGACGAAGCGAGTCTGTTGAGTTGGAAGGAAAAAGAGATGGCAACGTACGTGCTGGTTGGCGGAGCGTTTATTGGTGGTTGGGCGTGGAAGCACGTTGCGTGCACGTTGCGGGCTCAAGGCCACACTGTCTATCCAGCGACCCTCACCGGACTGGGAGAGCGGGAGCACCTCACCTCGCCGGATGTCAACCTGGACACGCATATCACCGATATTATCAACGTCATGAACTACGAAGATCTCAACGAGGTCATTCTGGTGGGTCATAGCTACGCGGGAAACGTTGTGGGAGGAGTTGCCGACCGGGCCGCGGAGCGTCTGAGCCAGGTTGTCTACCTCGATTCCGGCCCGCTGGTTGATGGAGGTGCGCACATCGATTTTTATCCACCGGCTGTAAGAGCGGGGCTTCAGCAGCAGGTAGACGAGCTTGGCGAGGGCTGGAAGCTGCCGTTTCCCGGTTTCGAAGGACTTGCCCAGACCGCGAGCCTGGCGGGACTGGGAGAGTCAGAGCGCGAGTTCATGGCGGCGAAGGTCACGGCGCAGCCCTTCAACGCGTATCTGCAACCGCTGCACCTCACCAGCGAATACGACGGGGCATACCGGCGTGTGGCGATTCTCTGCACGGATGGTGGCTTCTCGATTGCCCAGTTCAAGGATCTGGTCGCGGCAGGCGAACCCGCTTTTCAGCCGTTTGCGGCGCCAGACTGGCAGTTCCACGAGATCGCAACCGGCCACTGGCCGATGCTATCGACACCGGTTGAACTCGCGGCGTTGCTTGAAGGTCTGGCCGTGTAAGACGTTTGTCCTTCGTAGCCGCGCAACTCATTGCGCTTCTTTGCCGTTCGAAGCGTGCGAATGGGACACGATTTGCGCAATGAATTGCGCGGCTACGTCACTACTGTCGACGTAAACACAAGAAGAGACCGCAGCAAGAGAGTGGGGAGGCTGCGGTCTCTGGGGGTGTGTCGGGCCGGATGGTGTGTGGCCCGAGCGAACGTTGAATTAGTCAGCGTATGCGAGCATCAGCTCAGCCGCCGGCACGCGGCGGGCACGGTCCAGCAGGATGTGTCCACGGCTACCGGCAAATCCATCGATGCGCTGGCCCCGGCGATAGAGAAGCGTATATGGAAGGAGGTCCACACTCATGAGCCAGAGATTCTCGCGCTTGAACTGGCTCGTGCCAGGCTGGTCGAGCATGAGCACTCCAACCGTCGTGCCGCCGAGTGCGCCATTTTCCAGCAGCTGTTGTATTTCGGCCAGATAGAGGATGCTGCGGTTGCAGTTACTCCTGGCCAGAATGAGCGCCAGGCGCTCGGCCTTGATGAATACATCGAGATTATGGTCGGTTATCGTAATGATCTTGGTCATCTATGTTCCCCCTCATCCCCTTGACGTCCCGCCGGGACGCCTCTACCTGGTCCAGGAATCTGATGTGATGCCAGCGCTACCCGGCGACGGCCGGGACATGGCCGAGCCGGGTGCGTCTGGAATGTGACGGGCCATATCTGTGGCCCGCGTTGCCGCCCGGTACGTGGCGGCATACAAGCTGTGGAATCTGCGCGGCGCGCAGTGCCAGTTCTCCGAAACTGCCGGGACAGGCTGTATTCGGTGAGACCATGCGACCTCCGCTGCCCGCTTTCCTGACACCCACCCGCGCGCATTTCTGGCAAAGCATGGGGCATCTTCCTCTCCGCTCTCTGCTCCGTTGCAGAGGTGTCCGCCGCGAATGGCGGCGGCGTCATCATCGACTATCTACCGGTCCGTGGAGCGCCGTTGCTCCGGCCCCGGCAGGCGTGTATGTATATTGCCCCTGAGTCCGTTTTTTCACATCGGCTGGATGGCGTATTCACGCTCCTGAAGGCCTACGTACTTTGACGTATTTGGTTTATCACGTCCCGGTGAAATGGGACTGCCAGGTCCCAGACTGTTGGGACACTGGTTCCATGACGGCGGGACACGATGCCGCCTAGAGTTCGACAGACGGGACAGACGCTGTAGAAAGGAGCCTGACAAATGTCGTCGAACTCGATCCGGTGGGGAAGTCTGGCCGCGATGATAGGCGGGATCCTGGGGATTCTGTATGCTCCGTTTTACGCTCTGGCGTATTTCGCGACAGAAGACGGCGCGTCCTCGCTGGAGGCGCCTTTTGTGAAATCCTGGACCGATGCTCTCAGGCCGGTTCTGGAACCGTTGCTCACCTTCGCCTCGCCCGAAACCGTGTACTTGACCTACGGTAAAGTGTTCACGTTCGTGGTCCTTGGCTGGATGGCAGGCCTGCTGGTCGTTCACGCTCAACAGGCGCCGCAGGCGGGACGCCTGGAGAAGTGGGGCTTTCGCCTGGCCTTTGTCGGAACGGTACTGGCCTTTCTTGGGAGCATTGGCGCCTACTGGATTGGAAGCGTCTGGTGGGGAGTCGTCAATATCGCGTTCTTGGCGTTTCTGGTGCCAGCGCTGCTCCTCTTCGGCATAGGGTTTTCCCTGTTTGGCGTTGGCACATTGAGGGCGAAGGTGGCGCCACGGCTTGGAGCCTGGCTGTTGATCGCTGGCGGGTTGCCGGGGATAATCGTGCTGAGCACGGTGCTCGGACAGCTCAGCCTGGGATTGTTGCTGCTGAACCTTGCGTGGGCGGTGCTGGGTTACACATTGTTCTCGGAGGCGAGCGCAGCGGAACAGCGATCGACGCGCTTCGCGTAAACTTTCGACGTACGAGACAAAAATGTGACAGCTACCACGCCTCCCTTCGTTTTCTATACGGCGGGTATCCCGCGGAGTTGTATGACGGGCGGGAACCCGCCGCTCTCGGCCGGAGTCACGGATTTCGAGGAGGAGCTCGCGGGTGAAATCCCAACGATGGGCTCGGCGAGTTGACGAGATGTTCCACAAGCAAGCCGGGCGGATTGCCTGGATTTTCGCCCTGCTGGCAGTCGTGTTCGGCGTGCTTTTCCTGCTCCTACTGGTCCACAACAGCGCCGACCCGCGAGTGGACACCTACGATTACTGGCTCGCCAGCGCGATCATGGCGCTTGTCTTCCCGGTGGTTGGAGCGCTTATCCTCTCTCGCTATCCCGCCAACGCTCTCGGCTGGGTGTTCTGCGTCATCGGCTTTTTCACTGGGATCGGGGATTTCGCTTCCGAGTATCTGACCTACACCCTCGTCGTTCAACCCGGTTCGCTGCCCGGCGGAGGAGTGGCGGCGTGGGTCAGTACATACGCGTCGGATGCCGGATTCCTCTCTGTGGTGCTCATTCCTCTGTTGTTTCCGGACGGACGCCCTGCCAGCCGGCGCTGGCGGCCTGTCGTGTGGCTCGCCACCGGCGCCGTTGCGGTTGCCGCGATCTCTCTGTCACTGATGCCCATTGCCGTGGGGGAGTATCCGCCCGTCGAAAATCCGCTCGGCATCGAAGGCGCTGCGGTCGTTCTACAGCCACTGTCAACGGTGGCGTTTCAAATTGCCGGCATAAGCCTGCTTGCCGGCATCGTTTCTCTGATTCTTCGCTACCGCCGCTCACGGGGGACCGAGCGCCAACAAGTCAAATGGTTTACGTTCGCGATCATTCTGGTCCCCGTAAGCCTCTTGGGCAACACGCTGTTCCCGGACTTTGCGTGGTTAATTGGAGGTGTGAGCGCGGCATTGATACCTGTCGCTCTAGGCATTGCCATCCTCAAGTATCACCTCTACGACATCGATATCGTTATCAACCGCACCCTCGTCTATGGCGCACTTACGGCCTGCGTGGTTGGTTTCTACGTGCTGGTTGTGGGCTATCTGGGAGCGCAGTTCCAGACGGGCGATAACCTGGCCATCTCCCTCGTTGTTACGGCTCTCGTCGCGGTGTTATTCCAGCCACTGCGGGATCGCTTGCAGCGCGGCGTGAACCGCCTGATGTACGGCGAACGGGATGAGCCGCATGCCGTGCTGGCGCGTCTCGGTCAGCACCTTGAACGAACACTCGTGCCACAGGCCATGCTGCCGGCAATTGTCGAGACTGTTGCCCAGGCGTTGAAGCTGCCCTACGTTGCCATCGCCTTGAAACAGGATGAAACGTTTGCCGTGGCCGCGGCCTACGGCGTTGAACGACCGGCTCACGCTCTTATCATGCCATTAACCTACCAGTCGGAGATGGTAGGGCAGTTGAGCGTGGCGCCACGCTCGGAGGGTGAATCATTTAGCCCGGCGGACCAGCGCATACTCAGCACAATTGCGCAGCAAATCGGGGTGGTCGCACACGCGGTGAGTCTTACTGCCGACCTGCAACGCTCGCGCGAGCGGCTGGTGACGGCCCGGGAGGAGGAGCGCCGCCGGC
>JACCZH010000441.1 GCA_013696045.1 Chloroflexia bacterium | reverse complement strand
GCTCCGTCCGTCACGATCCCGGCACCACCAAGCACCATCATGCGGGTTGCTAGCACGTCGCCAAGCACGCCGCTGCGGGCATCATTGCGGGCATCGACCACGACAATGTCTCCGGGACGGACGCCCTCGACTGCTATCCGTTGCGGATTGCGGGCGTTGTCCTCGGGTCCGATCGCGCCGTCCGGTCGATCCGGCAGCAAACGCAGCGTCAATGCCAGCCCAACCATCGGCTGTGTCCCGGCGACCCGCGTCAGTCCCGGCATGAAGAGATCCGTATAGCCTTTCTTGGCCAGCACGGCCGCCAGTGTCGAGGTCGTTACTCCCTTCAGGCGCTGCTCGCATTCGGGGTCGAGTGGACGTCGCTCAAAGGTTTGATACGCCTGGAAGGGTTCGTAGCGCTCGGTTGTCATGGTTGTCGCTCCTTTTTTGCGGACGAATCGAGAATACAGTGCACTGCCGGAGCGGCCACGTCAACAGGCCGTTTGACAAGCCCGGCTTGCCGCGATATCTTAACGCCGTTCGGTAGACTGAACGATGTTCGGAAGGTAGTCCTTTTCTTGACCAGCGAGACGAATACTTCCTCAATGAATGCCGCTGTCGAGCGGCGCGACCGTAACCGGCAGGAAATGCGCGAGACGATCCTCGCCTCCGCCCGGCGCATTCTCTTTGAGCAGGGGGTGGCCTCATTGTCCATGCGCGCAGTGGCGCGCGATATTGGCTATTCCCCGGCGTCGCTGTACGAATATTTTCCGTCCAAAGCAGTGCTCTGCCAATCGCTCTTTTTTGAGGGCGCAAACGGGTTGTCGGGCTGGATGCGCGCTGTCACTGAGTCGTTTCCGGAGAATGCTCGCGCTCAAGACATCACCGGCGCGATGGCAAAGGCGTACCGGTCCTACGCGCTGCAGAACCGCGAGTTGTACTTGTTAGTGTTCTCAAACCCGGTCCCCGATTTTGTGCCGGCTGAGGGAGACCGTCGCAAAGCGAGCGACGGCTTCGATCTATTAACCAGCGCAATTCTACGCGGCGCCGAACAGGGTGACATGCATGTGGATAACCCGGTTAGTAGCGCGATTGCGGCATGGACGGTTGTGCACGGCTTCGTCATGCTCGAGATCGTTGGCTATCTTGATGGCCGGGGCGAAAGCGCTGACCAGCTCTTCCAGGATGTACTGACTCAAGTAGGACGCGGGCTTGGAAAATAGAACAGTAACTGTCGTCTCGACCGCGGGGTGCCTCTGGATCGCAGGGATCTCTTGACAACCGATGCTCCAGCAGAATCGGGCCCCCTCTACAGTCGAGATGATCTTTGTAAGATCTGGATAGACATTGAAGGATAATGATGGATACAGCGCTAACTGAGTCGCCGCCAGCGCGGGAAGCCATGCTGGCTGGTTCGTACATCATCGAGGCGCGCGGGCTGGTCAAGCGTTATGGGGCCACCACAGCCGTTGATGGCGTTGACGTGAGCGTTCGGCAGAATGAGATTTTCGGCATTCTCGGCCCGAACGGCGCGGGTAAAACTACGACGCTGGAGATGATCGAGGGGCTGCGCGATCCTGACGCAGGCTCGATTCAGCTCGCTGGCATAGATGCGCTCGCCAACCCGATTGCGTTGAAGAAGTCGATCGGCGTGCAGCTCCAGAGTACCGCCCTGTTCGATTACCTCACGCTTGCCGAGCTTATCGAGCTCTTCGCCGCGCTCTATGGCGCGGACACCGGTCCAGCCCGGGTGGATAGGCTGATCGGGATGGTCTCACTTGAAGATAAGCGCAACGCGCGGGTGGACCAGCTCTCCGGTGGGCAGAAACAGCGGCTCTCAATTGCTCTGGCGATGGTGAACGATCCGATGGTCCTGTTTCTCGACGAGCCGACGACAGGACTTGACCCACAGGCACGCCGCAATCTCTGGGATGTCATTCGCGACTTGCGTGAGGGCGGGACCACAATCGTCCTCACCTCACACTATATGGAGGAGGCCGAGGAGTTATGCGACCGGGTGGCAGTCATGGATTACGGCAAGATCATCGCCTGTGACACACCGCTCGCGCTGGTCCAGTCGTTGGGAGAAAGTGCGACGGTGCGAGCCAGAATTGAAGGCAGGCTCGATTCCAACAGGCTGGAGCGCCTGAGAGGCGCCACTGGGTCGGCGGTTAACGACGGCCAGCTCACCATCCAGACTGTCGATGTCCCAGGTACGCTTGCCGATCTGTTCGCTCTTGCTGACGAAGAAGGTGTGCGGCTCGATAACCTGACGACGACCAGCGCCACCCTGGAAGACGTTTTCCTCTCCTACACCGGACGGAGCCTGCGAGAATGAAAGCCCTGCGCTACATGATCGTGGCCAATTTCAAGATGACGCTGCGTAATCGCACGGCATTGTTCTGGAATCTGGCGTTTCCGGCCATCTTCATCATTCTGTTCGGCCTTTTGCTCACAACGGAGACCGACGCCTTTTCGGTAGGCGTGGCCGGCGAGAGCACAACGTCGATTGCCCGTCAGGTAACCAGCGATCTGGGTAACTCCAGTGCCTTCGACGTCTCCCTTGGGAGTCGCGAGAGCCAGCTTGAAGCGTTAAACGAAGGTGAACGCTCGGTGGTTGTGATCTTCTCTGAGGGCGCAACAGCGCAGCTCGCTGAAGCTGAGGTTTACTACGACCAAACAGACCCGCAACAGGCCCAGATTGCTTTGAGCGCCGTCCAGCAGTTTCTCAATCAAGTCAATGTTGAGTCGCTTGGCGAGCAGCGGCCGGTGACAGTCTCCGTCCAGGGCGTGGAATCCCAGGGATTGCGCTACATTGACTATCTGGTGCCGGGTATTCTGGCGATGTCGATCATGAACTCCGGCATGATCGGGCTCACGACTGCGTTTGTCAGCTATCGTGAGAAGGGTATCCTGCGTCGCATCAAAGCCACGCCGTTTCCGCTATCATCGTTCATATTCGCCCGTATTGTCAGCCAGGTTGTTATCGCTGTTTTTCAGGCGATGGTCCTGATTTTGCTGGGCATGTTGCTGTTCGACCTGCAAATTGATGGCAGCCTCTTTAATGTGGTGATCATGGTGACGGTTGGCTCGCTGGCCTTCCTGTCGCTAGGCTTCATGATCTCGTCGTTCGCGCGCAACCAGGAGGCGGCCGCCTCGCTTGGCAATGCATTCTCGTTCCCGATGCTGTTTCTCTCCGGCGTTTTTTTTCCGGTGGATAACGCCCCGGCCTGGCTGCAGCCCATAACGAAACTCATCCCGCTCACCTATCTGGCGGACGGGCTGCGGAATGTCATGGTGCGCGGCGAGAACCTGCCGGCCGAGTGGCTTAACATTGGTGTGTTGCTCTTAACCTGTGTCATTGGTTTGGTGCTGTCCGTGCGCTACTTCCGCTGGGAATCCGCGCCGGCATAGAAGCGTTCTAGGGAACACAATGGCAACCAGGGACACAGATTGACACTGTTCTGTACGGAATGTACATTCTGTACAGAACAGGAGGGCCTATGACGACGACGACATCTGTTGAATTACGCGAGAATCTGCATGACATCCTTTTGCGTACCCAGTACGAGCACGAGCGTGTCACCGTTACGAGGCACGGTAAGCCAGTGGCGGCAATTGTGCCGCTTGAAGATCTGGAATGGCTGCAAGAACTCGAAGATCGAATTGACCAGGCTGAGGCGGAGATAGCGTACCGTGAAATGGAGGAACATCCTCCCATTCCTTTGGATGAGGTAAAGCGATTGCTGTACCTGTAAGTGACCGCATATGAGGTCCAATTCTCAGCGCGAGCTCTACAGGAACTCGAGAAATTCCCGCGACAGGAACAGCAGCGCATTGTGATCCGCGCCGAGCGCCTGGCTATTGATCCACACTCCTCATGCAGCCAGAAAGCACACGGAAGCCGCGAACTGTTTCGCATTCGCGTAGGCGATTATCGAGTTATCTACGACATTCAGGACGATGTCCTCAGCGTTCTCGTTTTCCGTGTCGGCCACCGCCGGGATGTATACCGAAATATGGATAATAATCTTTGATGGAGCAGGGAGCCTGACGATTCAGGCTCCCTTAACGTTTAATCTAAAGCAGTCAACGGAAAGGGCATACCATGCCGGCACGACCAACGACCCCGGAGGTTCGACTTGAGCGACTGACGAGCCAGGCCATTGAAGATGGCTCATTTGATAAGGCGATCCTGCCGGTTGGCGCGACCGAGTATCACGGGCCGCACCTGCCTTATGGCACCGACACCATTGGCGCGGAGACCCTCGCTGAGGCGTTCGCCCGCCAGCTCGGCAAGACGCTCGTGCTGCCCTCGCTGGGCTACGGTGTCAGCCACCACCACATGGCCTGGCCCTGGACGATGTCGATCCGGCCGGACACGATGATCGCGATTATCCAGGATATTGCGGAGTCTGTGATCCACCACGGCGTTCAGAAGTTGCTCATTGTAACCGCCCACGACGGCAATCCTGGGCCCGCCGAAGCTGCCGCGAGGATCTTGTCACAGGAACACGACATGAGTGTGGCGATCTTCAGTGGCTGGCAAGGCAAAGCTCGCAAGCTGCTGACTCCCAAATGGGATATTGACGAGGACCACGCCGGCCAGTCCGAGCTCTCGATGGTGCTGTATGCCGCGCCCGAGACCGCCCGGCTGGATCTGGCAACCGACCAGCCGAACCAGTTCATGAACCACCCTATCGACGTTATTGGCGGTTTTGAAGGCACCGTTCCGCTTGGATTCTCGGGCAACGCCAGCGCGGCCAGCGCGGAGGAAGGCGCCGCCATCGTGGAAGCGTTGACCGAGTTGATCGTGCCGTTCCTCAAGGATCTCGACCGTCAGGGCTGGAAGCGCGGCAGCTGGATGAGTGGTATTGAAGCGTAACCGGGTTCCCTGCTTTGCCCTTGTTAAACTTGGGTGAGGATAATAACATCTGCCTGTGACAAGATGTCAAGTTGACACTGAGGCAAACCTTGACCCCGACCCGTGTGTGTATGTACGCTCTGTACGTTCACTTATTTGTGGGGAGGAAAAGGATGAGCAGTGCAGATGCTGAAGAAAATACAGAAACCTTGTGTGTGGGCGGTCGCGCTCGCGCTCGTGAGCGTCGCTCTGGTCCCGATGAGCCGTCCCGCGGTCGCCCAGCAGTATTTCTATACTGTGCAGGTGGGTGACACCTTGAGTGGCATATCACAGCTCTATGGCGCCAGCGTTGAGGCGGTGGCTGACGCGAACGGTATAAGTAATCCCGACCTGATTATCACCGGCCAATTGCTCTCGATTCCCGGGGCGTCGTCAGTTTCCGAACCAGAGTCGGCTTGGGAGCCGGATCCCGTTTCGTCCGGTGCTGGAGGCGGCCAACCCAGCTACACGGTTCAGGCAGGCGATAATCTGGGCGCGATTGCCGACCTGTTCGGTGTGGCGGTCAGTGAGCTGGCTGAGTACAACGGGATCAGCGATCCCAATGTGCTAGTGACCGGACAAACGCTGGCTGTCCCGGGCGGCTTCGGGACGGCAACGCCGCAGGTTGTAGATTCGTCCTACCTCGACTATGACGATCTGCGCGCCATGTTCCATGATGCCGCCAGGATCCATGGCGAGGATCCGTATCTGATGATGGCCCTTGCCTGGCAGGAGAGCGGTTGGCAGCAGGACGTTGTCTCCTACGCCGGCGCCTACGGAATTATGCAGGTAATGCCCGACACAGCTGATTGGGCCGGTCCGGCACTGGTTGGCTGGGAAACGGATTACGTCAATAGCGCCTGGGGCAATATCCAGACCGGCGTGGCGTTTTTTGCGCACCTCTATAGCCTGTCCGGCAGCGACTATTACGCGCTGGCAGGCTACTATCAGGGACCCTACAGCGTCGAAACGCAGGGGTTATTCTCTGATACTGAAGCCTACGTCTGGAACATCCTTGAGATGCGCGATTTGTTCGCGTCGGGGCGGATGCCGTAACATCAGGCGCGTTTTGGTTATACAACACTGTTGACAAAGTGGTGTTTTTCGATAATTATGCCGACACGATCATTCGCTTCACCAATTCAGGAGGACATGCATGGCCAAGGTGTTGCACTGCCGGGATGTGGGGTTTGACTGTGAAGGAGTCATCAGCGGGGACACCGAAGATGACGTCATGACGCAAGCTGCTGAGCATGCGCGTACCGCTCACGATATGGACGACATCACGCCAGAGACCGCTGAACAGATTCGATCCAAGATCCGCGACGAATAAGCGTAGATACTCCAGGTGTCGAAGTGGTCCATGGCCTCACTGTAATGGCGGGGCCATGGACGTTGTTACGTATCTCGCGCGGGGACTCGGTATCCAGCAGGTGAATGGCTCACGCTGGTCAGGCGTTTGTGTTCACTCCACGCACCTGGTTCTCCCTTACGACGACAATCAGCACCTTAACGTCGTTCCAGTACAACCTACCCATACTGCTAGTTGCCTGGCTTGTCAGCCCAACTTCTCCCCGAAGAACTCCAGTGTCCGCTGCCAGCTCTGTTGACTCTCCTGGGAGTGTTCTTTGCCTTCGTCGAAGGTCAGGAACGCATGCGGTAAGCCGGGGTATATGGTGAAGTTGTGTTCCTTGTCGCCGGCGTCGAGCTGGGTGCTGTATTGCTGGACGTTGTGCATGCCGACGCCGTGGTCCTGGTCGCCCCAGAAGCCGAGCAGTGGCATGTCAACCAGCTTGGTCTCGCGTAAGGG
>JACCZH010000419.1 GCA_013696045.1 Chloroflexia bacterium | reverse complement strand
TGCGAGACCCACAGGCAGGTTCGCGAGCGCGATCGCCACAGCGCCGCCTCCGCTGTGGACTCTTACCGTCATTCCGTCCGGCTCGATAGTTAACGCCGCGCCTGTCAGTTCCACATGGCTTAGCGTGGAGATGTACTCAAGCTCGACGCTGCGTTGAGCGCATTCCCGTTCGATCCGGGACCAGATGGGATCACTCCCAGGAGTGCCTACAACGATTGCCTGTCGAATCCGGGGGTCGCGCAACGCTTCCCAGAGGCCAACCGCGGCGGCGTCGTCCGCCGGCGCAATCAGGGTCGTTGTGACAGGCTCCCAGGGACGAGCGAGTCGGCCGATAGCCGATCGAGTCTCCGTGCGGTCGTTGCTGTTGATCAAGAGGATTCTTTCGCCGCCGGTGACGATCAGGGCAGAGACGTTATCCCCGGTTCGAACCAATCTGATTTCGGAAGCGGACTCGGTGACAGCACCCGCCACCAGCAGCGGCGCGGCGAACACGACAATGGCAGCCAGGCAGGAAATCAGCCAACTCCTAGAGCGATTCATCGAAGTAGGCAATATCGATTCCGGTGCCTCGGGGCACCAGATCGCCAGGTGTCAGGTTTGTTGAAACGACTCCTCCGTCTGGGAAATCATCGCAATCAAAGTCATCGAGACGCTGGCTAATGAACGCGCAGGATTGCGGAGAGACATTGCGAATGGCGATCCCGGCTTCCTCCAGAATGCCAATGGCAGCGAAGACACTCTCGCCATAGACATCGGGTACTTCGACGTAATCGCCGGTGCTCACCACCACCGTCACATCAGACCCGCGCACCGCGCTCGTTGCTGGCTCTGTCCGAATGACGGTGCCCTCGGCAAACGCGGCATCCTCTTCTTCAGCTACTGAAACGCTAAAGCCTAAACCCTCCAACCGGCTGGTGGCGGTGTTGAGCGGCACGCCGCGCACATCCGGAATAGTGACGAACTCTGGGCCAAGGCTCACGACAACCGTCATCTGCTCACCGGTGACCAAAGGAGAATTCGGCGATGGGTCCTGGCGGATAATTAGCCCCTCGGCGACATCGTTGTTGAACTCTTCGCCAACGTTCAGATCCCAGGTGTCGCCGATTGACGCCTCTGCCTGTTCGACCGTTGCGTTGCGCAAGTCCGGGACCCGAGGAATCTCGGGCTCGGGAGTCGAAGTTGGCGGCGCCTCGGTTGGTGTCGGCGGTGAGGTTGCCGTCGCCTCCGGCTCTGGCGTAGCTGTGGGAGGTTGGGGCGTATGTGTTGGAGTTGGTTCAACAGCCGCCATTTCTTCGGTTGGCGTGGGTTCGATGGCCTGATCCTGGGTGTCCGTCCCAGCCCCAAAAAGCTCAGGGCCAAATTGAAATGCGAGCATCAGAAATCCTATGACGACGACAATGAGAGCGACCCCGATCAGCCAGGTGATGCATCCAACCTCGTCTTGCCTGGCAGCTGGCGGAGCCGGAGGTTGTTGACGGGGAGGCCGTCGACGTTGTGGTGGCGGGGGCTGCCGGCGGCTTGTGTTGGAGCGATTCCTGGCAGGCTGCGCAGCTTGTCGGACCGGGGACGCATAGGCTATGGACTCGGTGCGAGCCGGTGACCGATCGTCCCAATGTCGTAGCGCAGTTTCCAGTGCCGCGCCGGTTGGGAAGCGATCTGCTGGGTTCTTCGCTATTGATTTCAGAATGATGTTTTCGACCGGTTTTGGTATCTCTGGATTGAGTGACGCCGGAGCTGGAGGCGGAGTGTTGACATGTTGCATCGCCACTCCGACCGGCGTGTCTGCATTGAACGGGAGCGATCTGGTGAGCATCTCGTAGAGGACGATGCCAGTCGAATAGAGGTCAGATGCTGGTGTTGCTTGCTCTCCACGGGCTTGTTCAGGTGACACATAATGCACCGTTCCCATGCCGGTGCCAGCCTCGGTGAGGTTGGCGTCTTGAAGTCCTTTAGCTATACCGAAATCGACGACCTTGGCGTTGCCCTCACGGTCCACCAGGATGTTCTGTGGTTTGATGTCGCGGTGAACGAGACTGCGTTGATGGGCATAGTCGAGAGCGGAAGCGACTTGAGCAACGATGAAGACCGCGCCATCGACCGAGAACGGACCTTGCTTGCGAATCAGCTCTTTGAGATTTGGTCCACGAATGTGCTCCATGACGATGTAATGAAGCCCTTGTTCGTTACCAACATCGTAGACGCTCACGATATTTGGGTGCGACATACCCGCCGCCAACTGCC
>JACCZH010000404.1 GCA_013696045.1 Chloroflexia bacterium | reverse complement strand
GGAATAGTCTTACATGTTGTCGTACAGCATCGTGCGCTTCACCTGCTCGATAGCCCGTGTCACCTTGATGTCGCGAGGGCAGGCGTCGGTGCAATTAAAGACGGTGCGGCAGCGCCAGACGCCCGAGCGGTCGTTCAGGATATTCAGGCGCTCGTCCTGTCCCTGGTCACGGCTGTCATAGATAAATCGATGCGCGGCGACAATCGCCGCCGGTCCCACCCACTTGTCATTCGTCCAGGTGATTGGGCAGGCCGTAGTACATGCGGCGCACATGATGCATTTGGTGGTGTCGTCAAAAACCTCGCGCTCCTCCTGGCTCTGGAGACGCTCGCGACCGGCTGGAGCTTGATCGTCGTTAATCAAAAACGGCTTGATCTTCTTATAGTTTTCCCAGAATTGGTCCATGTCGATCACGAGGTCTTTGATGACTCGGAATCCCATAAGGGGTTCGATGGTCATGGAATCGCCGACATCCTGGATCAGGAGCTTGCAGGCTAAAGCGTTGCGTCCGTTGATGCGCATGGCGTCTGATCCACAAACTCCGTGGGCACAGGAGCGACGATAGGTAAGCGTGCCATCGCGGGTCCACTTGACTTCATTGAGCGCGTCGAGCACCCGGTCGGTTGGCTCTGCCTCGACGGTATACGTCTCGAAATGAGCCTTTGAGTCGATCTCAGGGTTGTAGCGTAGGATCTTGAGGTTGACCTGCATTAGTATTTCCGCTCTTTCGGCTCGAATCGGGTCAGAACAACCGGCTTCTTTTTCAGCTGGATACCGCCTGAGGTGCGATATGCGAGCGTGTGGTTCAACCACTCCTCATCGTCCCGATCCGGGTAATCTTCCCGCATGTGCGCGCCCCGGCTTTCTTTGCGGGCTATGGCGCCCTCGACGATGGCTTCGGAAACGTCGAGCAGGCAGTTCAGCTCCAGAGCTTCCAGCAGATCGGTGTTGAAGATCTTGCCGTGGTCCTGGATGGCGACCTTTGAGTAGCGGTCACGCAGCTCAGCGAGCTTGACGCGCATTTCTTCGAGCGTTTCACCGGTGCGGAAGACGCTGGCCTTGTCCATCATGTCTGCCTGGAGCTCGGCTCGAATTTTGGATGGATTCTCACCCGTCTTGCGGTCGAACAGATTACTGATTTCTGCCCTGCCGCGGAAATCAGGTTCCGGAGGCAGAGGCTCGAGATCAGTGGTCTTGACCATCTCTGCGGCGTGTTTGCCTGCCCTGCGCCCGAATACCACCAGATCGACCAGACTATTCGTGCCGAGCCGGTTCGCGCCGTGGACCGACACGCAAGCGACCTCACCGGCGGCGTAAAGTCCCGGCATGACAGTGTTGTCGGCATCAATGGTTACGCGTCCGTCGATGTCGGTGGGAAGACCACCCATCGCATAGTGCGCGGTGGGCTGAATCGGCACCAGGGACTCAGCCGGGTCAATTCCCAGATATGTCATAACGAACCCGGTGATGTCGGGCAGCTTCTCGTGCAGCACGCCCGGCGGCAGATGGGTCAGGTCAAGATGGACGAAGTCCGAACCATCGATACCGCGTCCTTCACGAATCTCCTGCCAGATGTGCCGGGATACCATGTCACGCGGAGCCAGGTCCTTCAACGTCGGCGCGTAACGCTCCATGAAGCGTTCTCCGTTTGCATTGCGCAGGATGCCACCCTCGCCGCGCGCGCCCTCGGTCAGGAGGATGCCCAGCTTATAGATGCCGGTTGGATGGAACTGGAAGAACTCCATATCCTCAAGTGGAATACCTCTTCGGAAGGGTATGGCTGCGCCATCGCCGGTGTTGGCCATTGCGTTGGACGTGACTTTGTAGGCGCGGCCAAAACCGCCGGTAGCCATGATGACAGCTTTGGCGTGGAAGATGTGGATCTCGCCAGTAGCGATCTCCAGCGTAACAACGCCGTTGCAAACGCCGTCGTCTGTGATGATCAAATCCAGCATCTGGAATTCGTCGAAGAATGTGACCTGCTGCTTGATCGCTTGCTGGTACAAGGTATGAAGAATCATGTGACCGGTGCGGTCCGACGAGAAGCAGGCACGACGCACGGCGGCTTCGCCAAAGTTGCGCGTATGACCGCCGAAGCGGCGCTGGTCGATCTTGCCGTCTGGCGTGCGATTGAAGGGCAGGCCCATATGCTCAAGCTCAAGCACCGCGTCGATGGCTTCGCGGGAGAGCACCTCGGCTGCATCCTGGTCGACAATGTAGTCACCGCCCTTGACGGTGTCGAACATGTGCCAGATCCAGTGGTCTTCCTCAACGTTACCGAGTGCGGCGCCGATGCCGCCCTGGGCGGCTCCAGTATGTGAGCGAGACGGATGAAGTTTGGACACGACTGCAACATCCGCGACGTGCGCTAGCTGAGCAGCGGCCATCAAGCCCGCGCCACCTGCGCCGACGATAACAACATCATGACGGTGGTACATTAGTTAGCTCCCAGCTGTTACCGTGTCGAATGCATTCGGGTCAAAGGTCACGATTGCCATGGCTCCGATGACAAGGAAGAGGACGGTGATAAGCCAGAGTGCCGAATATGCTACGATGCGCCATCCCGCGCGGTGCACATAATCATCGATGCTCACCCGTGCCCCATTTACGCCGTGCAGCATGGCAAAAAACAACAGCAGCATGTCATACACGCGCCAGAACGGAGAATTCCAACGGTCGGCAACGAAGGCGAAATCAATCTCGTCTACAGTGTTGACCACGTGCATGACAACCACGTGGAAGATCGCCATAAAGATTAATACGAGACCGCTGATGCGGAAGAAATACCAGGAATAAAGCTCAAACCCGCCACCTCGGGCCGGTCGGGCGCGTCCCCCGCCGCGACTCAGCATGCGCTGTCCTCCATGCATCCGGGCGCTTCCATAGTCGCGCCCCAACGATAAACCATCAATTTGCCCATAGTACCGGTCGCAGCATCAGGATCGCGGTAGGGATGAACGTCACGAAAAAGGCGATGACCACCGCCCAGAAGAGCTGACGCTGATAGAGTACCGCTCGATCCCAGAAGTCAATGGCAATGATTCGCAGACCGTTTAGGCCGTGGTAATAGAGAGCGGCGACAAGAAGGACTTCCATCGCGCGGAAGAAAGGATTGTGATAAATGAAGAGGAGTTCGTCGAATGCTTCCGGGCCATAGTTAATAACATAGATGTCCGCGATGTGGATCAACAGAAATAGCAGGACCCCTAGTCCTGTCAGGCGGTGGAGCGCCCAGGAAATCATTCCCTCGCGTCCCCGGTAGATGTTGAGCATTCATACCCTCCTTGAGCGGCTCATCCGGATATCAGTGCCCGTTCCCGGTTCCCTGCGTGGCCAAAGGGCGATGCGCTGGGGAACAGCGTGGCTACTCTAGAAACGGTGAGTGATAGTGTCAAGCATGTATGCCGTGCCGGAGTTAAGCCTACGGTGGGCGTCCACCACTCGAATTGTAGCGCACGACAGCGCTGTCTCGCGATGAACCTGTTTTCGCGGCTGCGGTGGCCAAAACCCATGCTATACTGGCCTCGTCATCGGTATTCGGGCTCAACGGCGCTTCCGCCGGCGACGTATTCTTGATGCAACTCGGTTGCGACGCCTAAAGGGGTATGTGTGTCCCTGACACCAGCTATGTTGAGCCAGATCCGTGCCCTCTCCGCGAATGCGGTAGAAGCGACCGGTGAATTGGCGACAGCGATTTGCCGTGTGCCCGCGCCAACTGGACATGAAGCCGAGCGTGCTGCATTCGTCGCGGCGCTGATCCGGGAACGTGGGTACCAGGCTGAAATCGACGAGATCGGCAATGTGTATGCGCGGCGGGGTAACCGGGGAGGGCGAGCCATGATGGCGCTCGCCCATACCGACACCGTGTTTCCTGAGGGAACTGATTTAAAGGTCGTTCGCATCGACAACGAGCTGCATGGTCCGGCCATAGGAGATAATAGTCTCGGTGTGGCGGCGATGATCTCGGCGCTTCAGATTCTTGACAAGCTCGAGGTCGAAACCGAGTCAGACATCATCGCGGTTGCCAATGTTGGCGAGGAAGGTCTGGGCAATCTGCGTGGAGCGCGCGCGGCGGTCGAGCGATTCCACGACGAGCTTGGCGCGGTGGTCGCGATCGAAGGTCACAATCTGGGCCGGATCACGCATGTTGCGGTGGGTTCAAAACGCTGGCGCGTCACCGTGCGAGGTCCTGGAGGGCATTCCTGGGGGGCGTTTGGTCAGCCTAGCGCCATTCATGGACTCGGCCGCATTATTGCGGCGATCGCCGAGCTTGAAGTGCCTTCGGATCCGCGCACGACTTTCAACGTTGGAATTATTGACGGCGGAACGTCGATCAATACGATTGCGCCGGCTGCCTCTGCGCTTATTGATATGCGTTCGGTGGATGCCTCCGCGCTTGATGCGTTGGCCACCAGGGTCGGTCGGATTATTGCGGCCTCGGTAGGTGATGGCTTAACCGTGGACGTTGAAACACTTGGCGAGCGTCCGGCCGGTTCTCGTGACAAGCACGACCCGTTTATCCAGGCGGCGAGCGACGCGTTGAGCTGGCTCGGCATGGACACGGTATACGATGCTTCCAGCACCGACGCCAATATCCCGATCGGGTTGAATATCCCTTCACTTTGTATTGGTATTACGCATGGTGGGCGCGGTCATACCGTTGAAGAGTACATCGCGCTGCCTCCGGTTGAGTTAGGACTCGCTCAACTGGTGCGGCTCTGCCTTGACGCCACGGCACTGATCTCGTCGCGTTCCAGCTAAGAAGGCCTATCCATTTATGACCCAGGTATTTGTGGCGCTCGATCTTGAAGCGACCGGGATGGATCCGTCCCGGGACGAGGTGATCGAGATCGGCGCTGTAAAATTTCGCGGCGGCAAGATAATCGATTACTTCCAGACAATGGTCCGCCCGCGTTCCGTACTCTCGTTTGGAATCCAGACACTCACTGGATTGACAAACAAGGATCTCAATGAAGCGCCGCGTTTTGCGGCTGTTGCACCCAAACTGCGCGATTTTGTCAAACAAGCGCCAATCGTTGGCCAGTCGGTCGGTATGGACCTTGAAATGCTGGCGGCGGGAGGGCTTGGTCTTCCTAACAGGCAATATGACACTTTTGAGATGGCAACCATGCTGCTGCCCGAACTCCGCACCTACGACCTGGGCACAATAGCCGCGACTCTCGGAGTTCCGCCGTCACACAAACACCGCGCGGTAGCCGATGCTGAAACGGCCATGCACGTGTTTAACCGCCTCTACGATCGTATAGAGGCTCTTGACGATGCGACGCTTGACCGGTTAGCCGAGCTCACGCGGATCTCTCAATCGTCGTTGACGCACCTCTTCAGCGCGGTTGTCCGGGAACGGCGAGGCGAAGTCGACAGCTATGGCGGTAACTCCATCGGCGCCGCGCTACTGGCAAAACTAGGTGGAGAGCGCGAAGCTACACCTGAAGCTGCTTTTCTGGTGACGCGAGCGCGCCCAGCGCGTCTTGAGCCTACCGGTGTCGAACCCGAAATATCGCCTGGAACGTTGCGAGCAGCGATGGGCGCGGAAGGTCCGTTCGCAAATGCGCTAATCGGCTTCGAGGAGCGCCCGCAGCAACTGGACATGATGCTGGCCGTCGCGAATAATCTGAATCGTGGCGGACGCACTCTGATTGAGGCTGGTACTGGGACCGGGAAATCACTCGGCTATCTCCTGCCCGCGGCCCTGCATGCTGTTGAGCACGGCGACCCGGTTGTCGTGTCCACTGCGACGATCGCTTTACAAGATCAGCTGATTAAGAAGGACATTCCGGCGTTACGGGCGGCCGCCGCTGATGCGGCCAGGCTCGATCCGTCGTCACCGATTGCCAAGCTGGAAAATCTACAGGCATCTGTCCTGAAAGGTCGCTCCAACTATTTGTGTCTACGACGCTGGTTCCTGGCACAACGTGAGGCGGTGTCTAGCGAGACTCAGGCCCAGTTGTATGCCAAGGTCACAGCCTGGCTTCAAACGACCGAAACCGGGGACCGCGCTGAGCTGCGGCTCTCTCAGGACGAAGGCTCTTTATGGGGCCGGCTGGCCGAAGAAGAGGGAGCATGCGTTCCGGCACAATGCGTGTTCCACCGGCGTAATCAGTGCTTCCTGTTTCGAGCGCGGGCTGAGGCCGAGGCATCGCATATCGTGGTAGTGAACCATTCACTGCTGCTATCCGACCTGTTAAGAAACGGGTCGGTGTTGCCGAGCTACCGGCATCTGGTCGTTGACGAGGCGCAGCATCTTGAGGCCGAGGCAACAACGCAGGCAGGTTTCTCTGTGAGCAGGCCGCAGGCTGTGGATCTTCTGAAGCGAATAATCCGGGATGAAGCGCAACTGGGTACTGTCGGCGCGCTCGGAATGACGTTCCGGACTTTGACATCGGTGTCTGGAAATCAGGGCCGGGCTGCGGCCGCCGACCTGCAAATGCATCTCCAGGCAGCACGCAACGCGAGCGCTGACGCACTGTCAGGCATTGAACGGATGTTCGTGACGCTGGGGGAATTCGTCGAACGTTACGATAGTCTGGCGACAGGATACGAACGCCGCGTGCGGGTGACAGGCGCCTTGCGATCGGATCCGGCCTGGTCGCAGGTGGAGATCGAATGGGATGGCGCAGCCCAGCCGCTCGGCACGTTGGTGGAACTTTTACGCCAGTTTTCAGATGTTGTGGAAACGTTTGACGACGAGGTCCTTCCGACACGGCTTGAGATTCTGACTGAGTTGGAAACGCTCGAGAGTGATAGTGTGGAGTTGAGACGGAGGCTTTTTCAGTTATTGAGCCAGGCGTCGGACGACATGATCTGCTGGTTATCCCGTCACCAAACCACCGGCGAGACGAGCGTTCACGCCGTGCCGCTTCATGTCGCCGACCTGCTGCGGGATGAACTGTATCGCCGCTGCGAGAGTATCACGTTGACTTCGGCTACCCTCACGACGGACAGGACGTTTGATTACATCAAGGATCGGCTGGGCCTGGAGGACGCAGACGAGTTGAACGTACCATCGCCATTCGACTACGCGGCCTCTACACTGCTGGCTGTTATGGACGATGTGCCGGAGCCGGGACAACCTGGACACCAGAAGGCGCTTCAGCGTGCGGTTCTGGAGATTTGCCGGGCGTCGGAGGGCCGCGCGATGGTGCTGTTTACTTCCCACAACGCTCTGCAGACAACCTACCGCGCCTTAAAGGCAGATCTCGAACGTGACGGCATCCTGGTTCTAGGTCAGCGAATTGACGGATCGCCACGTCAGCTTGTGGAGCGATTGCTCGCGAATCCCAAGACGGTCATCTTTGGGACCAATTCGTTCTGGGAGGGCGTTGACATTGTCGGTGAGGCATTGAGCTTGCTCGTCATAACGAGGCTGCCGTTTTCAGTCCCGTCCGATCCGGTATTCGCGGCGCGTAGCGAGTTGTTTGAGGAACCATTCATCGACTACGCTGTGCCCCAGGCCATATTGCGATTCAAGCAGGGATTCGGCAGATTGATCCGCAGCGCTGATGATCGCGGGGCATGTGTGGTGCTGGATCGCAGGGTTGTCAGCCGTCGCTACGGTGAGTCGTTCGTCGCATCGTTGCCTGACTGCCGGTTTATTGTGGGTAACGCAGACGAGGTCTCATCATCGGTCCGGGATTGGCTGGCCGTTCAAAACGTGACGTCAGCACCACGACATTGATAAAAGGAATACCAACTATGGAAAACATCAGACAACCGAGTGAGCCAGACCGGAATCTTGCCATGGAACTGGTGCGCGCCACGGAAGTCGCCGCTCTTGGTGCGGCGCGCTGGATGGGGCGTGGACAGAAGGAAGCTGCAGACCAGGCCGCGGTCGACGGCCTGCGCACGATGCTCGGAACAGTTGCAATGGATGGCATCGTGGTCATCGGCGAAGGCGAGAAGGACGAGGCGCCGATGCTCTACATTGGTGAGCAAGTCGGTAACGGTTCGGATCCCAAAGTCGACATCGCAGTGGATCCTGTGGAAGGTACGACACTTGTCGCCAACGGAATGCCCAATGCTCTTGCGTTGGTAGCGCTAGCAGAGCGCGGATCAATGTATTATCCTCCGCACATTGCCTACATGGAAAAGATCGCCACGGGGCCACAGGCGGCGCACGCGATCGACATCGAACGCTCAGTCACTGAGAACCTTGAGCGGGTCGCTAAAGCAAAGCACATGGAAGTGCGCGACCTGACTGTGGTCATTTTGAGCCGGCCACGTCATGAGGCAATCGTTGCGGAAATTCGCAAGGCCGGCGCCCGCATTAGATTCATCAGCGATGGAGACGTGGCAGGGGCGCTGATGTCAACAATTGAAGGGACCGGCGTGGATTTACTGCTCGGGATAGGTGGATCGCCCGAGGCTGTCATTACCGCCTGTGCCTTGAAGAGCATCGGCGGTAACATGCAGTGTCGACTCTGGCCGCGGAATGAGCAGGAATGGGACGTCGTCAAAGAGCACGGCATGGATACCAGGAAAGTGCTCGAGCTTAACGATCTGGTGAGCTCAGACAACGTATTCTTTGTGGCGACAGGCATCACCGATGGTGAGCTGTTGAGCGGAGTTCGATATTCGGAGGATAGTGTTTCGACTGAGTCACTGGTGATGCGCTCGAAGTCAGGCACCGTGCGGAGAGTCCACGCGGAGCATCGTTTAACGAAACTTCAGCAGTACGCCGCTGTTGAGTTTGACTAGAGAGCGTTTGTCGCGTATACTGAGAATCGCGTGCACTCGCGTGCGCTTCAACCTCTAACCCATCTGCGCGACATCCTGAATAGAAATTGTTCGGTCCCGCACGTTGAACCGGTTTTCCTCAATTGGTGATGTTTTCAAGGGCGCAAAGTATCTATATGTGTAAAGTGTTCTGCCCGAACTCAAATCGGGCCGCGTGCGCCGCGTCGGCGCGTATCGTAAACGGTGGATTATGACATCTCAATCGCCATCCCCAGACGAGGGCGCCGAGAAGCCGGACGCGGCTGAAGAGCCAAAACCGACCAGGCAACCCCGTCGCCGCACAACGAAGAGCGCTGTCGCCGTCGTTGAAGCGGAATCGACAGAGGAAACACCCTCTGAACCCGTACGAAAGACCAGATCCAAACGAACGGTTGAAACTCCTGTCCCGGAAGCCAGCGTCTCTGAGGCTCCCGTTGCTGAGGAGCAAGGAGCCGAACCTTCAACTGTGGCCCAGGCAGCGGTGGAACCCGATGGCGCAACGGAGCCTTTAGCGCCGCCACCTCAGGCGGCGGCGCACGTTGAAGCGTCGCCCGAGCGTTCCGAACCGCAACCACGATGGGGCGAGAACGACAACGCCCAGCGTGACGAGCGCCGGACGGCATCGAACGGATCTGGCAGGGGACAACAAGGGCGCCCACAGCAGCGCCGCCAGCAGCGTGACCGCCAGGCAGACCGGCAGTCAGACCTTCCGCGTCCAAATGACTCGGCCCCAAGCGTTAATGTCGCCCAGCTTCTTGAAATGTCGAAGACGGATCTTCTCGAGCTGGCGATAGAGCTTGAAGTTCCAAACCCGCAGCGCTACCGTCGCATTGAGGACCTCGCGGGCAAGGTGCTCCGCGCTCAGGCAGAGCGCGCCGGGTACAAGTTCGGTGAAGGTGTTCTTGACATCATCGAGGACGGGTTTGGTTTCCTGCGCGGCGAGCGATACCTGCCGGGATCAGATGATGTGTATGTGTCCCAGTCCCAAATTCGACGTTTTGGATTGCGGCCAGGTGACAGAATTGCCGGCGTGATCCGACCTCCGAAAGACAACGAGAAGTATCACTCTCTCCTGCGCGTGGAGTCGGTTAACGGCATCGATCCGGAGTCTGCTCGCAGGCGTCCGAACTTCGACCATCTGACGCCGATCTTCCCCCATGAGCGGATCGATCTTGAGACACAGCCGCACGTCCTCTCAACCCGCATCCTTGATCTGGTTGCACCGATTGGCCGCGGACAGCGTGGATTGATCGTGTCGCCACCCAAGGTGGGTAAGACGATTCTCCTCAAGTCGATCGCCAACGGTATCACGGCCAACTTTGAGGATATCCACCTGATGGTCTGTCTCATTGGTGAGCGGCCGGAAGAAGTGACCGACATGAAGCGTTCGGTTGATGGCGAGGTTGTGTCTTCCACCTTCGACGAGCCAATTGAGGATCACACCAAGGTCGCCGAGATGGCGCTGGAGCGCGCCAAGCGACTGGTCGAGGGCGGTCGTGACGTGGTCATCCTTCTGGACTCTATTACCCGGTTGGCCCGCGCATACAACCTGGCTGTGCCGCCGAGCGGTCGAACGCTGTCGGGTGGTATCGATCCGGTGGCCCTGTATCCACCCAAGCGCTTCTTCGGCGCCGCCCGGAACATCGAAGGTGGGGGCAGCCTGACCATTATCTCCACCTGTTTGGTTGACACCGGATCGAGGATGGATGATGTGATCTACGAAGAGTTTAAGGGCACCGGCAACATGGAGCTGCACCTCGACCGCAAGCTGGCCGAGCGCCGCATCTACCCGGCGATCGACATCCAGCGCTCCGGCACCCGGCGTGAAGAGCTGCTACTTGATGACAACACGTTGCGCAGCGTCTATACGATGCGCCGGATGGTGTCAATGCTTGGCGGTTCCGAGGGCACCGAACTTCTGCTGGGTCGTCTGTCTAAGACCCAGAACAACCCTGAGTTCCTGCTGACTCTCACCAAGGACGTGTAGAGACAGCGACACAACCCGGTGATTAGAAAGGACACACCAAGGTGTGTCCTTTTTCATGCCTTCCTCGCAAAATAACGCGCGATCTCGTCGACCGCGAATTCAGGCATCGCAGAAGATCCTTCCGCAGTGTGGTATGCAACGTCGTTACCGGGGATGGTGAACGATCCAATCTGGACGCATGGGATTCCGGCTTGCGCGAGTGCAGTGATGGCCAACGGAGCGTCCTGAGGATCAATCACCGCAAGGAGTGCGCCGCTCGAGATGAGGCCCATGGGGTCGATATCGAGAGCTTCGCAGACTGCGATCGTCTCTGGATAGATCATGATTGCGTCGCGGTGGATCCCGGCCGAGAGTCCGGCCGCCGCAGACAGTTCGCGTAGCGCCGAGGCGAGCCCACCTTCGGTTGGGTCATGCATTCCCCGAACTGCCGCACTACTACCGGTCAGAATCCTGGCGGCTGATACGACTGAGATGCCTGGCTCGGTAAGAAATTGGCTCGCCCGCTGAAGCAATTGGGGATCGATATTTGACAGGCACTCGTCCGATCCTTCGCGTGCCAGTAACGCCGTGCCTTCGATGGCTATCCCTTTGCAGAGCAGAATTGCGTCACCCGGATGGGAGGACCGCACATCGAGAAGCTGGTCGTGGGTCGTTTCGCCGAGCATGTGTCCGACGAGAATTGGCCGGTCGAGGCCGATCGTGATCTCCGTATGACCGCCGACGAGCGTTACTCCGATTGCCGACGACGCGGATTCCAACGACTCGAAGATCTCCGCAACCATAGCCTCGGTTGTGTGCTTCTCCGGCAAGAGGGCGGTGACGAGAAACCATTTTGGTTTGGCGCCCATGCACGCAATATCGTTTGCGTTAACATTCACGAGATACCAGCCGGCATTGTTAGTTGCGAATGTGATGGGATCGGTTTTCACGACAAGAACGCTATCTCCCATGTCGATGGCGGCCGCGTCCGTTCCAACCCGAGGACCAATGATCACCCGGGGATCGCTCATTTTCTGGCGAGACAGCAAACGGCCCAGAAGCTCCGCCGGAAGCTTGCCAGCCGGCAGGATCGGCTCAGAATTAGCCAAGGTACATCCCCATCTGGCGGGCCGCGGTAATCATGGGGTGATCGTCTTCGACCAATCGTGGACCGAGCGTCACTTCCCGTAACGGCGTTGTTCGGACTGAGAGACCCTGAATTCCGACAACAACGTTTTGCCCGCCATCGGCAATAGTCTGGACGGCTTTGGCGCCGAGCTGGGTGGCAAGCGCACGGTCGAACGGGGTCGGAGATCCGCCCCGCTGCAGATGGCCGAGGACGAGCGCGCGAACTTCCTGATCGAGCCGTTTGTCGAGAACGTCAGCGAGGCTTTGGCATATGCCTCCAAGTTTCCAGTTGTGGTTTTCACCGGCTTTCGCCTTGTACACGGCCCCTCCGCTCGGAGCTGCGACGCCTTCGGCGACGACGGCGATCGTGAAGCGGTGCCCATTGCTGCTGCGAGCATCGATAGCGTTGACAATTCCGTCCAGGTTATAGGCGCGTTCGGGAATCAAGACGACATCCGCCCCACCGGCTACTCCGGCATACAGGGCAATCCAGCCCGCTGTGCGGCCCATGGTCTCAATGAAAAGGACCCGGTGGTGAGATTCAGCGGTCGTATGGAGTTTGTCAACGGCGTCTGTGACCGTCGCGACTGCGGTGTCGAACCCGATGGCGTAATCAGAGCCGCGCACGTCATTGTCGATGGTCTTGGGGATGCCAACCATCGGGATGTCATAGCGGTCGGCAAATTGACCGGCCAATAGCAGCGTGCCGTCGCCGCCGAGGACAACCAATGCCTCGATTCCGAGGTCGCTCACATTCTTGAAGGCCTCTTCGCTTGCGTCCGTTTCGGGATGTTCCCCTCGTGGTCCGTTATACCGAAATGGATTTGTTCGATTAGATGAGCCGAGGATCGTGCCGCCGACTCGCAAAATTCCGCGCACGTTATTGGCTGCAAGTGGGACGCTGCGGTTCTCGATGAGTCCTTCGAACCCGTCCTGAATGCCAACAACCTCATAGCCGAAACCATTGGTTGCGACACGGACCACTGCCCGGATGGCTGCGTTCAACCCAGGGCAATCTCCGCCGCCCGTCATGATGGCAATACGCTTCACGGTTGGCAGTTGTCCATTCCATCGTGAGCCGGGCAACAGGAACACGATACGTGCTTGCTATAATCGCCCCTCGGGCCAGCCTGCCCTGCCTGAAGATTGTACAAGACCGCCGGTCGAACGCCGGTGGATCTGTTGGGAGAACGAGAGTCGTGCCGGGAACCACAGAGGATATTTCAAGGCGATTCGTTGAAGATATTGCCGATCAGGATGACGACTTCGATCGCTGGTATGTCGACGTTGTCAAGCGTGCCGAGCTCGCGGACGATGCGCCGGTGCGCGGGTGCAAGATCATCCGTCCTTACGGTTATGCTCTCTGGGAGAACATGCAGGCGGCCCTTGATACGCGTATCAAGGCCACCGGTGTGCAGAACGCCTACTTCCCGATGTTCATCCCCGAGAGCATGTTCCAGCGCGAAGCCGACCATATTGAGGGTTTTGCGCCCGAGGTGGTCCGGGTTACGCGTGCTGGCGAGAGCGAGCTCGAGGAGCCGCTTGTGGTGCGCCCGACTTCCGAAGCAATTATTTGCCCGATGTATGCCCGTTGGGTGCAGTCATACCGCGACCTGCCGATCCTGATAAACCAGTGGTGCTCAGTAGTGCGCTGGGAAGACCGTCCGCGCGCTTTCTTGCGGACAACCGAATTCCTATGGCAAGAAGGACATACCTGCCACGCGACGCCGGAAGAGGCCGAGGAGCGAGCGCGCCAGATGCTGGAGGTTTATCGCGACTTCATTGAGACCGAGCTTGCCATCCCGGTGGTGCCGGGAGAAAAGAGCGACGCCGAAAAATTTGCCGGCGCGCACCGAACATACACCGTCGAGGCCATGATGGGCGGCAAGAACTGGGCTCTCCAGTCAGGGACGTCGCACGACCTGGGTGACCATTTCGGACGGGTTTTCGACATTGAGTTCCTGGACCGTGACGGGGAACGCAAATTCGCCTTTAACACAAGCTGGGGGCTGAGCCACCGGACCGTGGGCGCGATCGTGATGGTGCATGGAGACACCAACGGCCTCAAGCTGCCGCCGCGGGTCGCGCCGATTCAGACAGTGATCGTCCCGATCTGGCGCAAGGAAGCCGAACGCGATGTCGTCGAGGATTTTGTGGGAGAGATAGAGGCACGCCTGCGTGATAACGTCCGCCTCTTCACCGACCGCCGCGACGACAAGACTCCAGGCTGGAAATTCAGCGAGTGGGAGCTGAAGGGCGTGCCGTTGCGCATCGAGGTGGGACCACGCGATGTCCAGAACGGGCAAGTGGTGCTGGTACGGCGTGACACTCGCGAGAAGCAATCCGTTCCGGTAGGCCAGCTTCAGGAAACGATTAATGGCCTGCTCGTTCAGATTCAGAACGACATGTTCCAGGCTGCACAACAGCGGTTGACCGATATGACGGTGAAGGTATCGACGCTCGACGAGATGTATGAGCGTATTTCCAACAACGCCGGTTTTTCGAACGCAGGGTGGTGCGGAAACGCCGAATGTGAAAAGCGAGTCAAGGCTGAGTCACATGCGACCATCCGCTGTATACCGTTTGCCCAGCCTGATGACCCAGGCAAATGCGTTGTCTGCGGCGACAAGGCCCAGCACGAGGTCATTTTCGCCCGCGCCTACTAAAGAGCGTATTCGTCCTCTTCGTCGAGGCTTTCGGCGATGACGGTTGGCTTGCGGGCATCGATCTGGCTAATGCGGAGCTCCGCTTCGTTCAGAATTTGCTCGCAAGCGGCAGCAATGGCAACCGATTTCTCATAGGTAGCGAGTGACTGCTCGAGTGTGAGCCCGCTGCCGTCCAGCTGGTTGACGGTCTCTTCGAGCATTTTGAGGAGCTCCTCAAACGACTTTTCTTCCAGGTTCACAGCAGCCGTCATGACGCCTCCTTTTCTACTGTTGTTGCTTTCACTGACCCGTCGCCAAATGTTACGAGCAAGTTTGACACGCGCCGGGCCGCCGCGGCGCTGGTGATGCGAACATCATCCTCAGTTGACACGATGGCGTAGCCGCGCTGCAGGATATCGCGCGGGTCGAGTAGCTTCGCCGTTTGAATGTGACTAGTGACAGTGGCACGGCGGGTCGCGATTTTCGAGTCAAGAAGTAGCCTGCTCTTGTCATTTAACAGATCAATGTCCTGCCGGTAGCGATTTAGTTCCGCGTCTGGACTACAACGTAAGAGGGCTGAGGCAAGGATGTTGACGTCGTGGCGAGCGTCCCGCAACGCCTGGACAACGGCGTCGCGGGTAAAGGTCGTCTGGCGCAGAATGTCGGCCAGGAGTTCTCTGCGATGCGGCACGCACATTTCGGCCGCGGCGCTGGGCGTGGGAGCTCGCACGTCTGCGACAAGGTCGGAGATCGAAACATCCGTCTCATGCCCGACGGCGCTGATGACTGGAACGGTCGAAGCGTAAATAGTGCGGGCGAGCTCTTCGTCGTTGAAGCAGGCTAGATCCTCAGCGGAGCCTCCGCCCCGCGCAATGATAATGACGTCGCACATTCCGCAGTCCTGAAGCGCGTGGATACTGGCAACGAGCTCCTGCGGAGCTTGTGCGCCCTGCACCGCGCTCGGAGCAAGAATCAGATGGGTGAGTGGATAGCGGCGCGCAATGACG
>JACCZH010000381.1 GCA_013696045.1 Chloroflexia bacterium | reverse complement strand
GCGTCATGCAGCTTCCGGAATGGATGCTCGACATAGGCACTCGCGACGCCCAGGCAGACGTTGCTGGTCGGGGAGACTTCCAGCACGATCTGACGCGCGGCCAGCTCGGACACCAGTTCTGGATCATGGATGCTGGTGACGCCATGGCCGATTCTCTCAGCGCCCACCGCCAGCGCGGCCCAGACACTCTCGGGGCCGTCGGTCTCTCCGGCATGGATCGTCAGCCGGCCTCCGGCGTCACTGACGTATTTGAACGCGTCTGCGAATCGTCCGGGCGGATAGCCGACCTCCATGCCGCCCAACCCAAAACCAACCAGGCCGTCGCCAAGATTGTCTGCACACCATCGGGCCAGCAGCATAACTTCTTCCTCGTTACGGGTCCGCACCGGGTCGAGTATGAACTGCATGGTGACGCCCAGTTCCTGTCTGGCCCTCTGCGCGCCTGCCCGCATCCCAGACAGAACGACATCGGGTAAAGCCACACTCCGTGGGTTGATAAACGATGCCGGGGCAAACGTGATTTCCTGGTACTGAATGTTTTGTCCGTGTGCCCGCAGAGCTTGCTCGTAGGTGATACGGGCGTAGTCCTCGTGGTCCAGTAACACGCTACAGATTGCAACGTAGATCTCGACGAAGTGAGCGAAATCGCGGAACTGAAACCATTCGCGCGCCTCATCCATCGTTTTGATCGGCAGATCAACATCGTGCTTGCGTCCCAGGTCGAGCAGAGTCTCGGGATAGACGCTGCCTTCCAGATGGACATGAAGCTCTGCTTTCGGCATCTGCTCGATGAAATGGCGTTCGGCGTCAGTCACGGTTCTTGGCATATGTATTCCCGTTCATTATCGTTCGCAGCGCGAATCCTACCCTGCAGGCGGACGAATTGGCCCGGGCGCGGGTAAGATTGGCACATTGATGTGAGGGGTGAGGAGGGCTAGATGTCGTGGGGCATGGGTTCCTGGATGGAAACCACAAGTTACGTTGCCGAAGAACCTGCGCGCGCCGCGGTTCTGATTGCGCTGGCTCAGAGTGGGCAGACACTGGACGAGGTGTCGCTGGCGCAATTCGCCGGAATGTTGCACCAGCAGGTTGCGGGCTATCCAATAGAGACCGCGGTCATTCTCAAGCACGTCAAGGATCTGGCCGATAAAGGCCTGTTGAAGCACGACGAGTCGGGACTCCGTTGGGACATGACGGCGCTCGGAGCGTTGGTCAGCCGCCAGTGGGCTCCGGGCACGGCCGAGCCGCCCGGAACAGACCCGCTGGACACCGATGAGATCCACGGCTGGCGCGAGCGCATGGTCAAGCTGCTCGATTTTGACGCCACGCTGGCTGACGAAGCCGGGATCGGCCGCGAGGAGCTGCTGGCCGCCCAGAGCTCGCGCCTCTCGGAGCTGCGAGTGTTAAACCGCATCCTTGGCGATGAAACCTTCCCTCAATGGCTGGACGACTGGCGCAATTCGGTTGGGCAAGGCGAGGAGTAAGGGGCCACCGGACACCGTTAAACCGGTCGCCCCTGCGAAATCGTTGGTGTTCACCGTACAATCCGGTGTAACCGGTAAAATCGAACGCATGAGAAACGGGTAGGGGTTGTGATGTCTGAGATTGCCGCGCGCGACGTTCATGAGGTGCTGGGCAGGTCGATGCTGGCGGACGGGTTCCCGCTTGTCTACGACCTGGACGCCAGCAATGGATCGTGGCTTGTGGATGCCAGAACTGGGGAGAAGTGGCTGGATGTCGCCAGTGGTTATGCGTCCTCAGCACTCACCTACAACCATCCCGCCCTGCGCGAGCCGGAGTTTGAGCGGCGCCTGCTGAACGCAGCGCGCGTCAAGCCGGCGAACTCCGATATCTACACGACCTACCTGGCGGAGTTCGTCGATACCCTCGCCACGCACGTTATCCCGCCTTCGCACCCGTATCTGTTCTTCATTGAAGGTGGGGCCGGCGCGGTTGAGAACGCGCTGAAGGTGGCGTTTGACTGGAAGGTGCGCAAGAACCTGGACGCCGGCAATGGCGAGCGCGGCAAGCAGGTGATGCATTTCAAGAACGCATTTCACGGCCGTCTCGGCTACACCCTTTCAGTTACCAACACTGCCGATCCGCGCAAGTACATGTATTTTCCGCTGTTTGACTGGCCCCGTTTCGACGCCCCCCTCCAGCAGTTCCCAGTGACAGCCGAAACAGCCGCGCAACTCGCTGCCGACGAACAGCGAGTACTCGGCGAGATGGAGCGCTATCTGGAGCAGCACGCAATCGACGTGGCCTGCATCCTGCTTGAACCGGTGCAGGGTGAGGGTGGCGACAATCATTTCCGCAAAAAATTCCTTCAAGGCCTGCGGGATCTGGCCGACCGCTTTGATGTCATGCTGGTCTTCGACGAAGTTCAGACCGGAATGGGCCTTACCGGTAGCTGGTGGCTTTTCGAGCAACTCGACGTTGAGCCGGACATTTTCGCCTTTGCCAAGAAAATGCAGGTGGGCGGCATCGCCGTCAACCGGCGGGTAGAAGAAGCCGGCCGGCACGCCTTTATTGAGAGCAGCCGCATCAACTCCACCTGGGGCGGCAATCTGGTGGACATGGTGCGCGCTCAGAAGATTATCGAGACCATCGTGAAGGACGACCTGTTGGACAACGCGACCGCCATGGGCGAGCGTTTTATCGCCGGACTGCGTGAGATCGAGGCCGGCGGGGCCATCTCCAACGTGCGTGGGCGCGGCATGATGATCGCCTTCGACCTGCCGGACGGCAAAACCCGCGACGCCGTGCTCGGAGCCGCCTACGAGAACCACCTGCTGGTGCTCGGCTCGGGCACGCACTCGGTGCGCCTGCGGCCCTATCTGGACGTCTCGGTGGATGCCGTCGAGGAAGTGCTGATCAAGGTTGATGAGGCGGTGAAGGCCGTGCGGGCTGGGGTGGTGTGATGAGATACCCCCCCATTTGCATCAACGTAAGCGGGATTACGGAGAAGATCGGCCTTGTTTAGTCATCCCTCCGGCTGCGCTCAAGGCAGGCTCTGAGGCAACGAAGGATCGCTGGTTTCACGATTCGACGGCCCATAACGAGATCCTTCGTGCCTCAGGATGACCACCGTCACAGCGTTCTTTGACGTGCGATTCCTTACGTTGATGCGAATGTGTGATGAGATGCCCACCCTCTGGCCTCTCTCCGGAGAGGGGTAGGGGGTGGGTGCAAGTTTCCGCCTCGTCCACCCGGCGACAGCTTAATCCGCTGCGACCGCCTCTTTTGCCTTCTCGGGCTGCCAGCGCAGGTTGAGGTTGCGGTTGGCGCCGACCTCGTCGAGGCGCTTGAACTGGGTGGTATGCGGCGCTGCCTTGACGAACTCAGGGTCGTTCTGGGCTTCGCCGGCGATCTGGATCATTGCGTCGATAAAGTAATCCAGTGTCTCGATGCTTTCGGTCTCGGTCGGCTCGATCATGAGTGCTTCCGGAACGATCAGCGGGAAGTACGTGGTGGGAGGATGCACGCCAAAGTCGAGCAGCCGCTTGGCGATGTCCAGGGTGCGCACCCCGCCGCTCTTTTTCTGGCGATTGCCGGAGAGCACGAATTCGTGCATGCATGTGCGGTCGTAGGCGACGTCATAATGATCGCGCAGGTTGGCCAGCAGATAGTTGGCGGCCAGCACTGCGTCTTCGCTTACCCGGCGCAGTCCTTCAGCGCCGTGCATGCGGATGTAGGTGTATGCGCGGACGTGCATACCGAAGTTACCGAGAAACGAGTGGATCTTGCCGACGGTCTGCTCCGGCCAGCTGTAGCCGTATGTTGTCTTGCCGTCATCGCCCTCGCTCTTCTCGATCATCGGCGCGGGCAGGTACTTCGCCAGGTCGGCGCGCACGCCGACCGGGCCGGAACCCGGACCGCCGCCACCGTGCGGAGTCGAGAAGGTTTTGTGCAGGTTGAAGTGCATGATGTCGATGCCGATGTCGCCGGGGCGAACAATGCCGAGAATGGCGTTGAAATTCGCGCCGTCGTTGTAGACCAGCCCACCGGCTTCGTGGACAGTCGTGACGATGTCCTTGATGTTCTCGTCCCACAAGCCGAGTGTGCTGGGGTTAGTGATCATCAGGGCGGCCGTGTTCGGGCCGACCATTTCTTTGAGAACGCCGAGATCGACATTGCCGCGCTCGTCCGACGGCACGGTGGCGACTTTGTAGCCGGCCATGACCGCCGTAGCAGGGTTGGTGCCGTGGGCCGAATCCGGCACGATGACCGTGTCACGCGCGGTGTCTCCACGCTCCTCATGGTAGGCGCGGGCAATCAGGACGCCGGTTAGCTCGCCGTGCGCGCCGGCGGCCGGCTGGAGCGTCACCGAGTCAAATCCGGCGATCGCGCCCAGATACTCTTGCAGCTCGTGCATCAGCTCCAGAGCGCCTTGCACAGTGCTGGGGTCCTGCAAGGGATGGATGGCGGCATAGCCTGGCAGCCGGGCGACAATCTCGTTGATCTTCGGGTTGTACTTCATGGTGCAGGAGCCGAGCGGGTAGAACCCGATATCGATGGCATGGTTCAGCTGCGAGAGCCGGGTGTAGTGCCGGATGACATCAATCTCGCTGACCTCGGGCAGGCCAAGCTCGTCGCGCAGGAGCTCAGCGGGAACATCAGTGGTTGGGACATCAACCGGCGGCACGGTGGTGCCGGTGCGCCCCTTCTTGCCAAGATCGTAAATAAGCGGCTCAACCGCCATGGCAACGCCTCTTTCAATAATGTAGTGGCTGGTTCGCAGCCTCGTGCGCCCCAGCGCGACTCGTATTACTGTGAGGATAGCATTGGATGTCGTTCTCCGGTAGTGTGCGACACGCCGGAACCCCGCGAAGGACGGCCGCGCTCATGCCAGGTTAACGGGGTTGGGCAGGAGCCGATATATGAACAAACTTACATCTTTTCCCTTGCTTATGTTGTGTTCGTACAGGTTGACGAGAGGTCTGATTTCGTATAGTGTGCTGCTACCTCAGACACGATGATCCCACCGAGGGTCGATCGGCAGTCCTCATTGCCGATGAAGGCGGGGAGGGATTTCGAACCTCCTGAGCGGGTGCTACTTGCGGCTGGCACGATGTGTATCGCCGCGATCGCTGTACTACTGCTTTTTGTGGTGGTGGAGGGAGCCCGTTATGTTCAATACCAGTTGACCGGGTAGTACCCGTAACTCACGTCTATTGCTATCGTCCACGATCGTTGTACTACTGCTT
>JACCZH010000373.1 GCA_013696045.1 Chloroflexia bacterium | reverse complement strand
CGCATACACGGGTTTCTCGACTATGGCGTAGCGCTGCTATTGATAGTTTCGCCATGGATTCTTCGCTTCGCGGACGGCGGAGCGGAGCAATGGTTGCCCGTGGCGCTCGGCATTTTCGTGATCGTCTATAGCCTGGTCACTGACTACGAGCTCAGCGTCGCCCGCATGCTCTCGATGCCCGCGCACCTCGGGCTCGACATTGCCGGTGGCGCGGTCCTCGCGCTCTCACCCTGGCTGTTCGGGTTCGCCGACGAGGTCTGGGCGCCACACCTCATCTTCGGCATCCTGGAGATCGGCGCAAGCCTGCTGACGCAACAGGTACAGGGCGTCACCGCGAGAAGCTCCTCGGTCGTCGAGTAGTGCCACACCGCCCGGCCATCAAGATCAGCGGGCCAGCCGAACCCCTTGAAGGGAACCATGTCGTGACACGCAAGCTTGAAGACTCCGTCGTCGTGATCACCGTCGCGTCCAGCGGCGTTGGTCGCGCGACCGCGCTGGACTTCTCGTCCCGAGGCGCATCCGTGGTCGTCACATCGCGGCGAAAACGCCGGCGGAGGACTTCCGCCAGGTGATCGAGACCAACTTCTTCGGGCAGGTCAATGGCGCACGTGCGGTGTTGCCGATCTTTCGCGGCCAGGGATACGGCACGCTCATCAACGTGGCGTCGGTCGACGCCCGCCTACCCCAGTTGGACGCCAGCGCCCACACGGCCTCCAAGCACGGGATCCGATCCTTCGGCATGAACCTGCGGCAGGAGTTGCTGCTATATTCCGCCAGTGTATCGTTCCATGGAGCCTGGAACCCTGCCGCCCAGGCAACGGGAGGCGTTGCCGTCGGAGGGAGGAGCATTCAGAGGCTTCTTTCCCATTCGGCGGTGACCCAATGGGCCAGTGGCATGGCTCGTGCGGGTTGTCAGGTCAAGAGTAACGGTTACGTTACCGAAACGATGTTCGACCCCATACAGGAGGTATAGACATGACCACACGACGACTACGGACCGCACCATTCATCGCGACTGTATTCGCCTCAGCAGCGGCATTGCTGGTCGGAGTTGCGGCAATCAGCGCTCAGGGTACCGCAACACCGGAAGCGTTACCGAGGGCCGAGGGTTCCTATCCCGCGCATATTCACACAGGCACGTGCGACGAGCTTGGCGAGGTCGTTTATCCCCTGACTGAGGTTTCTGGAGTGCTGATTTCTCCGGGGGCATCGCCGGTAGCAACGCAGGTAGTGAATGTGGCTGCGTCCCCACCAGTTGGGACGGACGAGGTGGCGGCCCAAAGCATCACCGATGTCGACGTTGCTCTGGAAGACATTCTCGCCGACGACCATGCCATCAACGTGCACGAGAGCGTCGAGAATATCCAGAATTACATCGCTTGTGGCGATGTCACCGGTGAAGTTGAAGACGGCGAACTTGCTATCGAGCTCCAGGAACTGAACGATTCTGGCATCACGGGCGGGGCTCTGCTCACCGACAATGGAGATGGCACCACGACCGTGACCGTGACGCTCGTCGATGTCAATGATGCAGAGGCGATGGGCACACCGGAGTCCTAACGGCTGATTACAACAGAACATGCGATTAAGATCGGCGGCTCTTCAGCCTCACCGGACCGCGCTATAATCGCGGCAGTGACGAACTGACAAGCAGTTCCGCCGCTGATGGAAAGAGTCCATATGCCTCGCTCCAACACCATCCCTGATGCAACGGCCTCTCGTTGGCAGTGTGTTGGAAGCTTGCCCGTCGCGGCAGCTACACTGGTCGCGCTCAACGGGTTGTACATGGTGCTGGTGGCGTTCGGCAATATCACTGACTTCGGCACGAACCAGGCGTTCGTGCAGCATGTACTGGCCATGGACACGACAAACTTCGGGGCAGAACCGGGAACGAACCTGGACGCTGACGTGATGTGGCGAGCGATCACGAGCGAGACGCTCCAGAACATCGCCTATGTCGGCTTCATCGTCTGGGAGGTCGCGACCGCACTCGTGCTGCTGGTATCGGTGCAGAATTCGCTTGGAGGTACTTAGACGGCGACGAGGACATCCACGTCGTCACGATCCTGCCGATGCCGATCGACACGCCGATCTTTCAGAATGGCGCGAGCTACACCGGCAAGCGGGTCAAGGCGCTCCGACCGGTCTATCCCGCCGAGACGGTCGTCGAAGCGATGGTACAGGCTGTACGCAATCCGAAACCAGAGATCTACGCTGGTGGCACCGGTCGCCTGGCCAACATCTCGATGAAGCTGATGCCGGGCATTACCGAACGCATGATGACGGTGATGGTTAACGAGCAGGAGGTTCCCGGCACGTCGACCCCTTCCACCTCCGGCAACCTGTTCCAGCCAGCGAACGACGAGCCTCGGATCAATGGCGGCTGGCGGGAGCCGGGATCACTCACACCGTCGGGAGTGATCGCCAGAGTGGTCGGCGTTGGCGCGGTGGCAGTTTCACTCGCCGCTTTCGCCCATCGGCTTTGGTGGCGACATCGGTAATGGCAAGGCCACAGGCGGCAGTCACGTCTAAAACGACGAGGGCCATGGCTTCACCAAGCGTGAAATCGAGCTCACGGCGTTACGGGACATTGCGGGTTTCCTGGAGGGGCGGCTGGCGCTGAATAGATGCCTGGCTCTTCGGGAGGGATTTTCAAGACGCAGATTCGTTGGGATGGATTCCGCAGCGCAGGAT
>JACCZH010000369.1 GCA_013696045.1 Chloroflexia bacterium | reverse complement strand
ATCGGACACCGTACGTGTCCCGTATCCGCAGAGTGGGTTGTGCGCCGCACAGCCAACCAGGGTGGCACCGCGGGAGTGTTAGGTAACGCCTCCGTCCCTCTAGTGGGATGGGGGTTTTTTGTTGTTCGGAATCCGCGGAGGCGCCAGATGACAGTAACAGAGCGAGGTCAGCGCCAACGAACTCCAGCCGGGTTGTATCGGGCCCGCTGGCGACGCTTAGCATTCGCCGGATCGCTAATCGACGCTGAATCTTTGAATGGACTGATATAGATGACCACGACAACGGCAAGTCAACGAATGGCCGCGAACAGGCTGGGGAAGGCGCGCTACTCCCTCTCAATCGAAGAGGTTGAGAAGCTGAAGACACAGGGAAACGTTATTCCAATCTACCGCGAGATCATGGCCGACATGGAAACCCCGGTCAGCGCGTATCTTAAAATCGCGAATGGATCGTATTCGTTCCTGCTTGAGAGCGTTGAGGGTGGGGAGCGGCTAGCACGCTACTCCTTTATCGGCTCTGATCCGTATCTTACGGTGCGGCTTGAGAACGGCACAGCCTACGCAAACCAGGGAGGTTACAAGCAGGAAATCAGCTATGACGACCCGCTGGTAGCCTTGCAGTCCTTTTTAGCGCCGTATACAGCGGTAGATATTCCCGGTCTGCCACGTTTTCTGGGTGGCGCTGTGGGGTATCTTTCATATGAAGCAGTGCGCTATTTCGAAGATCTTCCCGGAGCAGTCAACGATCCCAACGGGTTCCCGGACGGCGTCTATATGTTTGTCGACACGATGGTGGTGTTCGATCATCTTGAGCGCCGGGTGAAGGTCGTGTCGCATGTGCATGCCGATCCGAATACACCGGTTGCTCAAGCGTATGCGGAAGCAGTGGATAAGATTGACGTGCTCGCCGAACGCCTCGAAGCCGGTCGAGCCACCACACCGGTTACCAGCCGTTCGTTCTCAGAGACGTCGGTTGAAGCACGCGCCAGGCACAACATCGATCGTGACTACTACAACGAGATTATTGAGCGCGCCAAGGAGTACATCCGGGCAGGTGACGTGTTCCAGGTAGTGCTTTCGCAGCGGGTTGAGGTTGAGACAGCGGCGCATCCATTCACGTTGTACCGCGCCCTGAGGACGGTCAATCCATCGCCGTTTATGTTCTATCTCCAACTCGGGGACGAGCAGATTGTAGGAGCGTCCCCAGAGGCGTTGATCCGGTTAGATCATGGCAAGCTGACTACTCATCCGATCGCCGGAACTCGCAGGAGAGGTAGCAGTGAGGAAGAGGACGTCGCGCTGGAAGCAGAGCTATTGAATGATGAGAAGGAGCGGGCCGAGCACGTCATGCTCGTCGATCTGGCTCGCAACGACATCGGTCGCGTCTCAAAGCCCGGCACGGTGAAAGTACCGGTTCTGCTCAGGACGGATCGCTTTTCGCATGTTATTCATCTGGTCAGCCACGTGACCGGTGAGCTGCGTGATGACCTGTCGGCGGTTGACGCGCTGCGGGCGTGTTTCCCGGCCGGCACGGTGAGTGGCGCGCCGAAGATCAGGGCTATGGAGATCATCGCCGAGCTCGAGCCGGACAAGCGCGGTTATTACTCTGGCTGCGTCGGCTATGTAGCCTACACCGGCAACATGGACATGGCGCTCTCACTGCGCACGGTCGCGATGCGCGACGGTACGGTCATCATGCAGGCTGGTGGTGGGATTGTCTATGACTCAACTGCCGACTTTGAATTTCAGGAGACACTCAACAAGATGGGCGCAGCCATGAAGGCGCTGGAGTTGGCCGAGGAGATTGAGCGCGATGAGCGCGCAAAGCGGCACGAGACCGGCACGGAGGTAGCCCAATGATTCTGTTGATCGACAACTACGACTCGTTTACCTACAACCTGTACCAATACCTGTGTGAGCTCGGGGCGGATGTGACCGTGCGACGGAACGACAGGATCACCGTCGATGAGGTGCGCCGAATGGCCCCCGAGCGGATCGTGATCTCGCCTGGTCCCTGCACTCCAAAGGAGGCCGGCATCTCCGTGAACCTCATCAGCGAGTTGGCGGGAGAGATTCCGATTTTGGGTGTCTGCCTCGGCCATCAAGCAATTGGAGAGGCGTTCGGTGCTCAGGTCGTGCTCGCGCCACAGGTGATGCACGGTAAAACGGGCAGAATCAGCCACAATGGACGCGGTATTCTGTCAGGGATTCCAAGCCCGTTCACGGCCACTCGTTATCACTCGCTTATCGTCTCGGAAGAGGGTCTGCCCGAGGACCTGGAAATCACCGCGCGTTCCCCGGACGGAACGATCATGGCCATGAGTCACCGCAAGCACGACATTCACGGCGTCCAGTTTCACCCTGAATCGATTCTGACCGAAGGCGGGCACCGGCTACTGGCGAACTTCATCGGCGCGGTTTCTCCGGTCGCGGCCGTGCGCGGTTACTAGGAAGGAGTGCGCTCATGCTGAAATCGTCTATTCAGGCCGTTGTCGACGGACAGACGCTTACTCGCAACGAGGCACGACACGCTATGGAAATCATCATGAACGGCGAGGCCTCACCGCCGCAGATCGGGTCATTCCTGACCGGATTGCGAGTACGAGGCGAGACCGACGACGAGCTGGCCGGCTTTGCCGAGGTGATGAGGGAGAAGGCCATTCGGGTTCCGTTGGACGACGGCACGAATATGGTTGATACGTGCGGCACCGGTGGCGACGCAAGCCACTCGTTCAACATCTCGACGACCGCTGCATTCGTTGTCGCCGGCGCGGGAGTGAAGGTCGCCAAGCACGGTAACCGCGCCATGACCAGCCGCTGTGGATCGGCGGATGTGCTGGAGGCCCTTGGGGTACGGATCGAGCTGAGTCCGGATGAAGTTGCCGAGTGTATCGTGCGGGTCGGAATCGGATTCATGTACGCTCCCGCATTTCACCCGGCGATGCGTTTTGCGGGGCCGGTGCGCCGCGAGATTGGCATCCGGACGGTCTTTAACCTGCTCGGACCGCTGGTGAACCCGGCGGGAGCGCGGCATCAAGTCATCGGGGTGCCCGATGACGAGACGGCCGCCCGGCTGGCGCGGGTGATGGGCCTATTGGGCTCAAAGCATGTTCTGGCGGTGCACGCCCACGAGGGCTTGGACGAGATCGGCGTGGCCGGCCCGAGCACGGTTGCGGAAATGGTGATGCGCGAGAGCGCATGGGTGACAACCTATGAGGTTGCGCCGGAGCGTTTTGGCTTTGAGCGTTACGGGCGGGAAGAGATCAGGGGCGGCAGCGTCACCGAGAACGTGACAATCGCCGAAGCGGTCCTTTCCGGCGAAAAGGGCGCCACGCGGGTTATCACTTTGATGAATGCGGCGGCGGCGCTGTACGCCTCGGACACGGTTGAGTCGTTTGAGCGCGGACTTGAGGTCGGGGCGCAGTCGATAGATAGTGGCGCGGCGCTGGCCAAAGTGCGCGAGCTGGCTGCGTTGACCTCGAAAATGGGCGTGTCCCAGGAAGTGAGAGTGTAGCGTGGCTTCGAGAGTATCCACGGGAACGTACCTTGACAAGATTCTGGATAACACTATCCAGGAGATTGCACAGCGCAAGCGGCAACTGTCATTCGCGGATTTAGCCTATATCGCTCGCGAGCGAGTGCGGAAGCATGTCTCGCTCGCAGGGGCGTTGCAGGCGCGTGAAGTCGGAATTATTGCCGAGATCAAGCGGGCGTCGCCGTCGAAGGGTCCGATAGCGTCCGATATCGTTGCCATGGACGTTGCTCGCGACTATCTGGCGGGAGGTTGTGCGGGGATCTCGGTCCTTACGGACGGGAAGTTCTTCGGCGGGTCGCTGGACGACTTGCACGAGGTCTCTACTGTTGCTCATTCCGACACGATCCCACGGCCCGTGTTGCGTAAGGATTTCATCGTCGATCCATATCAAATCATCGAAGCCTGTTCGGCTGGCGCGGATGCCGTCTTGCTGATTGTCGCAGCGCTGGAAGACTCGCAGCTGAAGGAACTGGCTGACGCCGCCGGACGATACGGAATGGAGACGCTCATCGAGGTGCACGATGAAGACGAGCTGGCTCGGGCGTTGAAGATTCGAGGGGCGCTCATCGGGATCAACAACCGCGATCTACGCAGCTTCAATGTGGATCTTGCAACAACGGAACGTATCGCCCCACTCGTCCCCGATGGGGTGACAATCATCGGCGAGAGCGGTATCCGCACCCGTGAGGACGTGGAACGTATGCAATCCGCGGGTGTTAACGCCGTACTGGTGGGCGAGACCCTCATGCGACATACGAACCGCCAGCAGGCGCTAGCGGAGCTTCTACGATGAGTGAACAGACTCGCACACCGCTGGTGAAGATCTGTGGCGTTCGAGAGCCGGAGCATGCCCTGGTGGCGCTTGAGGCAGGCGCAGACATGATCGGTCTGGTGTTTGCGGAGAGCCCGCGACGGTTAACAGTGGACCAGGGTAAAGCTGTGGCTCAGGCCGTTCGGGAGGCCGATCCGGAGCGCAAGCTGAAGATTGTTGGGCTCTTCGTGAATGAGACTCATGAGCTGATGAACGAGGTTGCGCGGGAGGTTAGGCTCGACCGCATCCAGCTGTCGGGTGATGAGCCAGCCAGCATCGTCAACAAGTTGCGCGTGCCGGCTATCGGCAGCATTCGCATTGATTCCGAGAACCGGCAGGCGGCAATCAATCGTCTTGGTGACTGGATGATCATCATTCCCTGGGCGGTCCACGTGGATGCGCACGTGCCCGGAATCTACGGCGGCACCGGAACCGTGGGAGACTGGCCGCTGGCCAGTCACTTCGCTAACCGCTTCCCGCTTATTCTGGCGGGGGGATTGAACCCGGACAACGTGGCCGACGCCATCCAGAAGGTCAAGCCCTTCGCGGTGGATGTTTCGAGCGGTGTCGAAACCGGGGGCGTCAAGGACTCCACAAAGATCCGCGCGTTCATCGCCACTGCCAAAGCTACCAGCTACGACATTGTTCCTTCTAACAACAATCAAACGATTGGACGACGGACATGACGATACCGATCAGGATTCCGGAACGCGACCGGCCGATCTTGCCGGACAACCTCGGACGGTTTGGCGAGTTCGGCGGAATCTACGCGCCGGAAACGCTCATGCCGGCGATTCGCGAGTTGACCGCCGCGTACACACACGCCAACGACGATCCAGAATTTCACGCTGAGATCGAGCGCTTGCAGGCTGAGTATGTAGGCCGCCCAACTCCCCTGACGCTGGTGGCCAACCTCAGCGAGAAGTTCGGCAAAGCCAGCATTTATCTCAAGCGCGAGGATCTGGCGCACACCGGCGCGCACAAGATCAACAATGCACTGGGCCAGGGCTTGCTCGCCAAGCGCATGGGCAAGCAGCGCATCATCGCCGAGACCGGCGCTGGCCAGCATGGGGTCGCGACGGCAACAATCTGCGCCCTGCTCGGGCTCGAGTGCGTCGTGTATATGGGCGAAGTTGACATCGAGCGGCAATCGTTGAACGTCTTCAGGATGAAGCTGCTCGGCGCGGAGGTGCGGCCGGTGTCGAGTGGATCACGCACGCTGAAAGACGCTCTCAATGAGGCTATTCGTGACTGGGTGACGAACGTCGAGACAACCTACTATCTCATCGGAACCGTTTCGGGGATGCATCCATATCCCATGCTGGTGCGCGACTTCCAGTCGGTCATCGGGCGCGAGGCGCGCCAGCAGGTGCTTGACCAGACCGGCTCGCTTCCGGGCGCGGTTATCGCCTGTGTTGGCGGAGGGTCGAACGCAATGGGTATCTTCCACGAGTTCGTTCCGGACGAGGGAGTTCAGTTGGTTGGCGCGGAAGCGGCGGGGCACGGTCTGGCATCCGGCAAGCACTCTCTGAGCTTGACAGCCGGTAAGGTCGGCGTTCTGCACGGCGCGAAGTCATACGTGCTACAGGACGAGTTCGGGCAGATTCTTGAGGCGCACTCGATCTCGGCTGGGTTGGATTACCCTGGGGTGGGACCAGAGCTGGCGTACTTGAAGGACACCGGCAGAGCGCAGTTCGACGGCGTGACAGATGACGAGGCGCTGGCCGCAGTGCAGCTTCTCTCACGGACGGAGGGGATTATTCCGGCGCTGGAGTCGGCCCACGCTATCCATCTTGCCGGCAAGTTTATTGGCGAAAATCCAGACATCGAGAAGGTCATCGTCAATCTCTCGGGACGTGGTGACAAAGATAT
>JACCZH010000361.1 GCA_013696045.1 Chloroflexia bacterium | reverse complement strand
GTTGCCGCTCGAGAACACGTAGCTGCTGTTCCAGGGATTGCCCATGAAATCCACTGGTAGCGCTTGTTGTCCGCTGGCGATGAAGTGATAATGGTTGCGCGCGTCGGTGACATTCTTGAGCGGGGCCACGGTCGGATCAGTTCCGCGCTCCGTCGCGCCGTTCAACAACAGATTGATCGTGTACGCAACCAGCTCAATATCGCTAAGCTCTTCGGTGGCGATGTTCGCGATCAGATCGTAGAACGGCCGGTATTCGCTACGGCCCCGGAAGTTGAAGGACTGCATCGTGTAGTTCATGAGCGTTGACATCTCGCCGAACTTCCCACCCAGCAGTTCCTGCACTGCGGAAGCAGAGTTTGGCGATGGCCCCTTCGGTTCGGGAAGCTCAATCGGCAGTCGGTCCATGCGTAGATACATGGCGATTCATTTCTATACGTTCGGGCACCAGCGACCCGCGTGTGTAATGCGTCTACATTTCAGGTTAAAGAAGTTTATGTGCGGGTAATGGGCATAGACGATCCGTCTTTAGGCACAGATCCAGAGCCACTAAGCAATTGTCCGCAGCCGCGCCTCACGATTGCTTCCGTGCCGAAGTCGCGCTAATGTAGACGAATACCACGTGCCCGAAGGCTGCTGGGAATGGCCTGGTCCACGGAAAACGCATAGAGACGCTGAACACAGGGCAAGGAGAGGAAATGGTCGATTCAAAACTTCTGAAATCACTCGAATGGCGGCTGATCGGGCCGCACCGGGGAGGACGGGTGGTGGCTGTCGCCGGCCATCCGGTGGAGAGGGCGACGTTCTATTTTGGAGCGTGCGCCGGCGGGGTCTGGAAGACGACGGACGGCGGGGGCTACTGGGAGAACATCTCGGACGGCTTCTTCAACACGTCAGCGGTCGGAGCGATTGCCGTGTCGGAGTCCGACCCGAACGTGATCTATGCCGGGACCGGAGAGACGGCCATCCGGGGCAATGTCTCGCATGGCGATGGTGTCTACAAGTCCACCGACGGCGGTCGTAGCTGGAAGAATGTGGGTCTGAAGGACACGCGCCACATCGGTGATATTGCGGTTCATCCACGGAACCCGGATCTGGTCTATGTCGCGGCGCTGGGCCACGCCTGGGGTCCGAACGAGGAGCGTGGTGTTTTTCGCTCGCAGGATGGCGGCGAGACCTGGGAGAAGGTGCTCTATACGAGTGACCGCGCCGGCAGTCACGACATCACAATGGATCCCAACAACCCCAGGATCATCTACGCCGCAATCTGGCAGGCGCAGCGCTATCCGCACCAGCTGGTGAGCGGTGGCGAGGATTCTGGAATCTGGAAGACAACCGACGGCGGGGATACCTGGACCGAGATCACCCGCAACCCGGGCCTGCCGAAAGGCGTGCTGGGTAAGATCGGACTGGCGGTGTCTCCGGCACGGTCAGACAGGGTCTGGGCACTGGTCGAGGCCGACGACGGCGCGCTCTTCCGTTCCGATGACGGCGGGGACACCTGGCAGCGTCTGAGCGAGGATCGCGACCTGAGGACCCGCGCCTGGTATTACATGCACGTCTTCGCCGATCCAAAGGACGCTGATACCGTCTGGGTGCTGAACATGCCTTGCAAGAAGTCGATCGACGGCGGCAAGACGTTCTTTGGCGTTCCGACGCCGCACGGTGACAACCACGATCTGTGGATTGACCCGCAAGACACTAACCGCATGATCGAGGGCAACGATGGTGGGGCCTGCGTCAGCTACAACGGTGGTATGACCTGGTCGACGATCTATAACCAGCCGACGGCGCAGTTCTATCATGCGGCCACGGACAACAAGATACCCTATAACGTCTACGGTTCGCAGCAGGATAACTCCGCCCTGGCGGTCGCCAGCATGTCCTTTGAGGGTGTGATTACCCAGCGCGACTGGTTCGAGCCTGGCGGGGGTGAGAGTGGTTACATCGCGATCAAGCCCAATGACCCCAACACGATCTTCGCTGGCGGAATCGGTAGCGGGCTGGGTCATGGACGTCTGCTCGCCTATGATCCCAATACCGGCCAGAAGCGCAACATCACCGTCTGGCCGGAGCTGCACGGCATGGGTGAGGGCTCCGGGGCGCACCGCTACCGATTCCAGTGGACCTTCCCGATCGAGCTCTCACCGCACGATCCCAACGTGCTCTATGTGACCTCGAACCATGTGCATCGCTCGACCGATGAGGGCACGACCTGGGAAGAGATCAGCCCGGATCTTACCCGCAACGATCCTGAGAAGCTCGGGCCGTCCGGTGGGCCGATCACCCGCGACAACACCGGCGCGGAAGCCTACTGCACGATCTTCGCCTTCAAGGAGTCGCCGCACGAGCGTGGCGTTTTCTGGGTTGGCACCGATGATGGTCTGATACAGATCTCGCGTGACGGCGGAGCGAATTGGGCAAACATCACGCCGCCCGGCCTGCCGGAGTGGGCGCTGATCAGCATGATTGAGGTGTCGCCGCACAGCCCGTCGGCGGCCTACGTTGCCGCGACGCGCTACAAGCACGACGATACCCAACCGTATCTTTACAAGACTAACGACTACGGCCAGACGTGGATCAAAATCACCGCTGGAATCCCGGAAGACGACTTCACCCGTGTCGTTCGTGAAGATCCTGAGCGGCGCGGTTTGCTGTATGCCGGCACCGAGACCGGCATCTACGTCTCGTTTGACGATGGCGGCAGCTGGCAGCGCTTTGAAGGTGGCGGGTTGCCGGTTACTCCGATCCACGATCTGGTTGTGAAGGATGACGAGTTGGTCGTCGCAACACATGGCCGCTCGTTCTGGATTCTGGACGATCTGACGCCACTGCGACAGATGCAGGCCGACCTGTCCGGCAAGCCGGCGCACCTTTTTGCGCCGAAGCCAACCTCACGTTTCCGGATCTATCAAGGCTATGGCAATAGCCCGACCGAGGATTTTGTCAACTTCCGTATGGCCGGCCCTCTGGTCTACGCTTATCACCAGCAGGATGGCAAAGCGTCCAGCCTGGACGCCGGCCAGAACCCTCCTAACGGTGTCATGATCCACTACTACCTGAAGGACAAGCCCGAGGGCGAGGTGAAGATCGACATCCTCGACTTTCACGGCAACCCGATCACGTCGTATTCCAGCCAGTCCGAAGAAAAAAGCGATCCCAAGCCCCCGGCCGAGCCAGGCGCGAACCGCTTCGTCTGGGATTTGCGCTATCCAACTGCCACCAAGCTGAAGGAAGAGGGCGAGGGCGACCTTTTCTCAGCCTTCCTTGGGCCGGCCCTCTCGCCACGCGCATTGCCGGGCGAGTACCGGGTGCAACTGACGGTGGCCGATCAGACGTTGACGCAACCCTTCGAGATCGTGCGCGACCCACGGCTCTCGGTCAGCCATGATGATCTCCAGTCGCAGTTCGACCTCAAGGTCGAG
>JACCZH010000324.1 GCA_013696045.1 Chloroflexia bacterium | reverse complement strand
GCGTCCACCCGGTTGCCGACTGGCGGACCCGAGTAATGCACGACGAGACCTCGTTTTTGAGCGAGCGGTAGCGTGTCAAACGGCCCGGCCGGTCCATCGCCTTTCTTACGGGCCGCCAACTGGTGTCGAACATCCCGCAGCCCTCTGATTGCAGGCGTCGGCCGCTCTTGCCATGCATTGAGCTTGCTGACGACGTAGGCGATGTAGGCGTCAGCGTCGCTCTCGGTCCAGATGGAAAGTACAGCGGCAATACTGGCGGCCCCGCGCTGCTGGTAGACATAGCCCGGCTCGTCAACACGATACATGCCGTCGATCAGGCTGTCCTCAACGCTTGCGTAACGGACATACGGGCCACGGCGGCGCTCGTCATGGATTACCGCGGCCGGCCCGCTTAGCATGTGCCGTGGCGCCCGGACCGAGCGGGCATTGGTCCAGCTGTTGGTCCCGTTGCGCCAGAGAACAGAGTCGCGGTTCGAGCCAAAGCTATGCTCTCGACCAGCGACAGCCAGCCAGAAACCTGGATCATGCGCATTGGCGATAATGAGATCGAAGAGCTTCCCAGACTGGTCAGCCCACGGTGAGCCGTTCTTTTCCAGCACTTCAATGAAATGCTCGCGAGTGATTCGCGAGGCAGTCTTGATCGGGTCGTGCGCGGTGATATTAGCCATGTCTACAACTCCACAATCGTGACGTCGAAGGTGGCATGCGCGCCGATCTTTTGCTGGTCGGCGGGTTTGTGCCACTCCTCGCGCAAGCCAATGATTCGCACGCTGCGTTCTGAGAGAGTGGTCTGGTAGTCCACATCGCGGAAGGTAACGGTCTGGACGTTGGTGAAGAGATCCCAGAGCTGGTTGCGGATCTCCTGGCCGTTGCGTCCATCAAGGGCTGCGTCGCGAGTGACAACCTTATCGGCCGCGGCAATCTTGAACTGCCAACGCCGGCGGCGTACTGACTCGTTCAGGGTTTCGTATTCAGCCCAGACGGACATGACGAAGGGAGGCAGACCGCTCACTTGGGTGGCTATCAACCGCACCCGCAGGAAATTGGATGTCACTGCGATAGACTGTTTGACGCTGGCGGTGGCGGCAGAGACGCTTGTTGCCGCGCCGGCCGGTGTCCAGACGGCGCCGCCATCGGTTGAGTAATGCAGCTCGAATGACCACTCTCCAACGCCGGCGGGATCGGCGCGGGCAAGCTCAACGCCGATCTGGCGCCAGTATTTGGCGCGGTCGGATTCGCCGGCGTCAAACAGGGCGGTGTCGAGCGTGAACGTGGGCGTGACGGTGGCGCTATCTCGGCCGGAATCCATGTCGTAGTACATGAGCTCGGATCCAGCGTCTTCCCAGACGATCAAACGGTCACCTCTCGCGCTGGCCGGGTAGGCGGACTGCGCCTCATCCAGCAGCCACCAGCCGGAGCCGTTATACCCCCATAACTAGGGCGTCATGGTCTCTCGCTGGAGCAGGGAGACAATCAACCAGCCATTGACAATGGCTGCGCCCTTGCTCAGATGGCCTTCCAGACCGGCATGCCGCCACCATCCGCGTTGTTTGTCATAGAGCATGGCCCTGCCGCCGCGCCAGGCCATTAAGCGTCCTTGAAAGACCTTGAACCAGGCATAGTCGTCGCTGTTCTGAAGCCCGTCGGATGAGATGACGCCCCAATGCTCGAAATCAATGCTGGCCGAGCCGGACGCCGCCGGGGTGAACGACCAGATGGAGAGGGCCGTCGCGACCAGAATCTGATCGTCATAGGCAACCATACCGAGCGCCTGTCCGTCGAGGGTGCGCGTCGCGCCGTTGCCGGCTGTGGTGGTGAACTGCCAGCGGCACTCGGTGGGAATGTTGGAGCGTTGGAACAACAGGCCCGAGCCAAGGGTCGCCATGCGGCTGGCGTAGGCGGTGCTGCCGAACTCATCGACCGTCTCGGCCTGGGTCGTGTCGGTGTAGCGGGAAATGGATTTGGCGTCGCCAAAGGCGATGTAGATGCTATCGCGGATGACGGCCATGTCCAGAATGGGTTGCGAGAAGGTAAAGCGCAGCGTAGGCGCGCCACTATTGTCCCAGCGCCAGAGCTTCGTGCCGGCGGCGATGAAGGTGTAGTCGCTGGTTCTGACCAGGACCTTGGGCTCGTCAACCGCATAGGTGTAGCCGGACGCGACTCGTCCAGGCGCGGGCCCAACGGCATTAATGCCAATGGGCCACTGAGCCGGCCACGAACCGATTGACGCCTCTCCGTAGAACGACGAGATAGGCACATTGCGCGCGTTGAGCTTGGGACCGGACATTCCAGAAGTGAAGTCGCCCAGAATCTGCCGGCCGAGGCGTGAATCGACGTAGAGGTTGCCGTCCGGGTAGCTCTTGTATGAGCCAGGCAGGAGCATAAAGTCGATACCGTCAAGCTGAATGTCATACTCAGGCATTCAACTATCGTCCTTTCCCAACGAGCGCGCCCAGGAATAGCTTCCGGACGACGCCAGACCGATCACCAGCCCTCCGGCAACCACCCGGCTGACTGGCTCCAGCCAGCTAAAGACGACCGCCAGCTCCGCCAGGCCAATGAGCAATGTTGCCGTCAGCACGGCCGCCAGCGGTGCCCAGCGCGCACCCAACCCACCCTGCTTCAACGTCTCAACTATCAGTGTGGTCAGCACCGCCACCGGCACTCCCACCAGGACAATCGTCTCCGGATACTCGAACATGGCAAACACCTGTCTCTTCTACAGCGGCTCACACGATGACCACGTTTCTTGAAAGGCGCTCTAAAATGGCCCCGGTGTGCCCGGGATCTCCGGCGGAATCAAGGGTTCGTCCACACCCGGTGGCGTCACCGGCACGTCGGAGTGGCTGTATTCCAGCCAACAGCGGCAATTGGAATGCAACGGCGGAAAGGGGCCGTCCGCGCCATTGATCAGTGTGTCGTCCAGCGGCGAGCAAACCGGACAGACCGTCTCATCGTCGGCAGTCCGCCAGACATACCAATCGTGGGACGGGTCGCCCGGTGGCGGGTTATCGACGATGACCATCTCAGCCCGCTCCCATCGCTCGCGAGCGCACCCGGCGGCGGCGCGAATCCATCGCCCGCCCGTACTCCCGCTCGGCCGAGCGAATCACGTCACTCGCGTTCATGCCGCCCATCGAGCCACCGCGTTTGAAGTCCTGCACGCCGCGTTGTTGCAGCGCCCTCCAGACCGCGCCGAGGACGATGACGCCGATGTCCGCTTCCGGAACCTGCTCGATCGCGCGGCCTGTCAAACCCCAGACGGTTAACGTCTGCGCCTCCACTGGCCGGCTGAGATGAATCGTCCCGGCGAACCACTCCCAGGCCAGCTCTTCGCCGCTGCTGTTCCCAACGGGACTTGCGCGACGCGGGATAACCCGGCCGTTTCCCAGCGTCAGCCGCAGCACGTCAAACGTGTCCTCCGGACCATCAACCGACGTTGCCCCGGCGATTACCGGCAGATCCACACTCTCCTCACGCGGGAAGAGATGGCTATATTCTTCCAGGCTTGCCGTAATTGCCTCATCAATTTCCACATCGCTCCAGACCGCTGCCGCCTGCTCCTCCAGCCGGGTGCGTATTCGTGCACGGACTGTTGAGAGTGTTGCCATGGTGGTGTCCTTTCCCTTCAAACTGTCAGCCGGACTGACGGGAAGAGATCTCCCCCAAAGCCCGCAGCTCGTCCAGAACCCCGAGCCAGCCCATGTCGCTGTCGTCGCTGCCCAGGTTGGCCATTGCCTCACGGCGGCCGTGGATGTTGGCTGTCACCAGCAGCGCCTCGGTGCGGGCCATAGCGTTCCGGTCGCTGGGCAGCACCTCGCCCCAGATCGTCTCGGTGCGGCGTAACCCACCGAGATCCACCCCGCCAAAACGCTCCATCAGATCCAGCACCAGCGCGTTGCGGCGGCGATAAACCGAATCCCACACCCGGCGCTTGCGCATCACTTTCTGCACGAGAGGTTGAATCTCCACCTCCAACGCAACGCCTGAGATCGAGCGGCCGGAATCTCCGAAGGCCGTCCGTGGCGTCTCGCTGAGGTCGTGCATCTGGCGGTAGAGCAGTTGCACATAGTCGATATGCAGGTTCACTCCGCCGCCCTGTAGCATGTCCAGCAGATAGGCCCTCGACGCCTCCGGCAGCTCCCAGACTGCGCCGGCCTCGGTGCGGATGCCCTCGCTACCGGTCACGTTCTCCAGAACGGTAATGGGATACCCCGCCACTTCGAGAATCCGGCTTATCGTTGTCATCCTGCGGTTCAACTCGCGGCAGACCTCGATCAGGTCTTCAAGGTCGCTCGCGCCCCAGAACTCGTGCGGCCGGGCCAGGTTGGGATAGATCACATAGGGAATCCAGCCGTAGGGATTGGCGCTGTCGCGGATCGTCTCGCCGCCCAGCTCAATCCGGTAGCGATCCGGCCACCATTCCTCAACCACGCTCAGGCGGCCATTCGTTCCGGTTGAGAGCGGACGCGCCCCGAACAGTTGCCCGGCCTCTTCGTGGCTGATCTCATAACGCTGGACCACCCGGTAGACCTCGCCCGGATTGTCAGGACGCCACCAGGCCCAGAGCGACTGTGGATCGACTGACGCGATCACCGGCCGCCCCAGCCGCTCGCTCCAGGTCACTTTGAATGCGCCGTCGCCGAGCACCGACGCGTCCAGTGCGCTCTGAATGTCACCCATATGCTGGTCGTTCTCGGCGTGGACCGAGCTCAACAGCGCCTCGGCCCGTCTGGCCAGCTCGGGATTGCTGTCCGTCCCGGTAACAACGTTGAAGGTGGCCGGCTTCGGCATCAGGTAGCTCACCGTCTTGCGGGTCAGGATGCGGGCGTAGTTAAAGGTCAAGCGGGTCTCGCCAGCTCGACGCCGCCCTGTCCACTGCTCGCCCTGATAGAACGCCAGGTACTCGCTATAGCGGTTCCTGCGCTCCGTGTCCTGATTTTCCAGCCAGCCTGTCAGCGGAGTCGAGGTCTCCTTCATTCAAATGCTCCTTCTCGGTAACACAATGGGTTACCCTCCCGAGCACCCCGGCCGTTCCAATACGTGCCAATGCCGGTTCGATGCCGGGTCACGCATTCCGGGTACCATGAGAGGAAGGTCATTCGTACAGGGGACAGGAGCACAACGTGCCATACAACAAGATCAGCGACCTGCCAGAGAGTGTGCGCGACCATCTGCCGAAGCATGCTCAGGAGATCTATCAGGCCGCCTACAACAGCGCCTACGAGGAGTATGATCACGAAGAAGAGCGCGCCCACCGCGTTGCCTGGGCGGCGGTCAAGAACGACTATGAAAAGGACGAGAAGTCCGGGGACTGGAAAAAGAAGGACTAAGCCTCCTGAACGAAGACGAACCTTCGACTGCGCGGGGACTCGTGTGCCCTCCCGGTTGACCACTTCAGGGAATAAAAAAGGAAGGGGACAAGCCCCTTCCTCACCGGCCAGCCAAGCTGTTTAGACAAAACACCGATGCACGCATCGGGCAGTCTAGTATTTGAACGTCCGCTCGAACTTTGGCGCCCTCCGCACCTGAGTCGCCGCCTCGAAACCAGAGGCAAGCTTGATCAGCGTCCCCTCATCCCAGCGTCGCCCCATAAACGTGATTCCGACTGGCAGACCGTACACGTAGCCAGCGGGGAGGCTCACCAGTGGATAGCCAGCCCGCGCCGCATGCGACGACGTGCCACCGAGAAAATGATCGCCATTGATGAGGTCGGTTGGCCAAGCCGGGGAGCCGGTAGGTGCGATGATCGCATCCAGCTCGTTGCTGTCCAGAGCCTCGTCAAGCTGCGCGCGCGAGCCGTCGCGGCTGACCTCCAGCGCCTCGAGGTAAGCCGGGTCGGTGAGCGGGCCCTTCTCGGCCGCCAACAGGAAGATCTCTTGCCCAAACCACTGCAGCTCGACATCCGAATGCTCCCGGTTAAACTCGATGATCTCCTCGAGTGTCCGTGGGGAGCCGCCGGTGCGCCCTTCGAGGTACGCCTCCAGGTCGGGACCGAACTCGTACAACAGCACCTCAAATTCGGCATCGTCCAGGCTAACCTCTCCCGGGTCGGGGAAGGTGATGGGATCAACAATGACTGCCCCGGCCTCACGCATGGCCGCAATCGCGCTGTCGATGACCCAATCCGCTTCGCGGCTAAACCCAAACAGCTCGCGGGCTACCCCGATCCGTGCCCCACGCAGGCCATCAGGATCAAGGAACTGCGTATAGTCGTCGCTGATATTCTCTGCTTCATCGGTTGCCGGGTCTCGCGGGTCGGCGCCCACGATGACGGTCAACACCGCGGCTGCGTCCGCCACCGTGCGGGTCATCGGGCCAATGGTGTCCTGAGTGTGCGAGATCGGTATTACGCCGGCCCGGCTCGTGAGTCCCACTGTGGGCTTGATACCGACGACGCCGGTGGCAGAAGCGGGACAGACGATCGAGCCGTCTGTCTCAGTGCCAAGTGCGGCTGCAGCGAGGCTGGCCGATGGCGCGGTTCCCGAGCCGGAGCTCGAGCCACACGGATTGCGGTCGATAATATACGGGTTGCGCACCTGCCCGCCACGCGCGCTCCAACCGCTTGACGACTGAAAACCCCGGAAGTTCGCCCATTCGCTTAGTCCAGCCTTACCAAGAATGATGGCGCCTGCGTCACGGAGCTTGGTTACCACCGTCGCGTCCTGCAACGGTTTGGAACCAAGGAGCGCCAATGATCCCGCCGTGGTCTCCATCCGGTCAGCGGTGTCGATATTGTCCTTGACGACAATCGGGATGCCGTGCAAGGGGCCGCGAACGTTGCCGTCGGCACGCTCCCGGTCAAGCTCCGAGGCGATCCCCAGGACATCAGGATTGATTTCGATGATCGACCTGAGCTCTGGTCCATCCCAGTCGAGGGCGTGGATCCTCGCAATGTACATCCCCACCAGCTGGCGTGCGCTGGTCTCACCCGAGGTCATCATGGCCTGGAGATCGGCGATTGAGGTCTCTTCGAGGATACGGGCATGTGGTGAGAAGAAGCCGAGTTCATCATTGCTCGACGCATGAACCGTTGTCGCCACCCCAGGAACGGCAACCCCGGCTGCGACGGCAGCACTCCGCTTCATCAACTGACGACGACTGAATCTGCTCTTAAGGAATGCCATGGCCTATGATCCTCCTTACGCAATTTCACACAGCGCTATCAATTGGGGCATTCACTACCGCTCCTTCATCGCAAGACCCTCCCCGCCTTCAGTCAAACGTTTACGCTCGAATAGCGATGAACGTAGCAGGAAAATGCCTGATAGTCAATGACACGACGTGCATAATGAGAGAGCAAAAACCTCTTCACTTTCAGGGTGAGGATCCATCCAGCAGGTCGTCACGGGGCAACCGCGTTAACGTCTGCTAGCCAAGTTGAAGACCGATATCGAACTCAGCTGTATAACCCTCGCCAGCTGGAGTAGCATCCAGCATCAAACGGTCCCCACCGTCCTGATAGATTCCATCACCGTCATTCCGGAGCGTGCGCACTCCCTTGCCGGCGTAGGGCGGCCCGGCATGCACGCGATCCGTGAGCGCGTCGTCAAAGAACAGCTGCGATGTGAGCTCGTGGTTCTGACCAGACGCACCCGCAGACCGAATCTTGAAGTGCATGTGAACCGTCCTGCCCTCGTACCAGCCGGGATAGATCGTCGTGAACTGAACCACGCCGCCTGCGTCCGTTACCTGATATCCACGGAGAAACTGCTGACCGGTTGTGTTGAAACCAGGATCGGCCACATCCGAATAGACGCCCAGCGCGTCACATTGCCAGATATCCACCATGGCGCCCTGAAACGCGGTGCAACTATCGCCGCTGACCTGTAACACCCGGAGCTTCAATTGAAGCAGCGTGCCCCCGCTGACCGCGCCGTCCGAGGGGTTCAATCGGATGTCAGAGCGGTTGAGCCCCTCGTCGACGAAGTACGGCCCCTCGGTTAGCTCCGGGCTGACAACACAGGCTGGCAACGGCAGGCTGAAATCTCCGTCCTTGCCTTGCGTCGATTCGCTCATAGCCACCTCCTATGCACTACTCAGCAGAAATCCAATCAGGCTGTTCGTACCGGTAGACTGATTGTATGCGCAACGGAAGCAGCGTTGACGCGGTTGAAAGATCTCGTGCTTTCACAAGATCCTTCAACCGTGGTCGCGATACCAATCAGCTGGCTAGGACCCATTTACCCCCTTCAACCGCGACAACCCCAGCGTTCCAAACAACGCCAGGCCCGTGTACCACTTGATTCTGGTGCGCGTCGCATCCTTGGTCTCAAGCTCTCCAACACGCTCAACCTGGATGCCGCTGTTCTGGAGTCCCATCACGCCCTGGCGGCCAAACTTCGCGGCGTAGACGCTTGAA